>DGTA01000115.1 GCA_002394165.1 Lachnospiraceae bacterium UBA4348
GTCTTCATCAAACATCGCGATACGCAAAAAAATGATCGCTCCGTTTCTTGATGCGGAGGGAAATCCGACGGCGGAGAACACCGGAACGGCCAATCCGCAGTACATGGGAGATGATCCGGCGATCTTCAGCGATTTTAATGACGCTCCCAGGAACAGCATCTACCAGATCGATCTTGACTGTGATCCTTCTGTGATGGCCAACAACCCCCTGCCGGGATGTTCATCGGTTCTGATCACGGCCGGCTTTTCCTATTCTTCCAGGCACGGAACGATCCAGCTGTGCATCGGCCTGGGATCGGGAAAGACCCGGATGTTTTACCGCTACGGCTATATTCAGGCGGCGGACGACTACCGCTGGTCCTCCTGGGAGAGTGTCGTAACCGGCTCGGCTTCCGAACTGACACTTTCTGCCGGGACGGAGGATGAGATCACGGTCAGCGCCTCCCGTCTCCGGGAAATGATCGATGAGCTGTCGGAAGCTTACGGCGCCATTACGACGGGCGTCCTTGAATTATCGCCGTCGGGAATTGAGCAGGGCACCTGGAGCTATTCTCATAAAGGTGATCATCCACAGCGGCTCCGGTCCGGCACTTCATACAAGATTCCTTACGGGACGAAGGTCATTTATTCAAATCCCTCCATGCGGATCGCGTTTGGCCTGATGCAGACACCGGATGCGGACAGTTATGTCCAGTTTTCAGATTGGATCGATCCGGGCAGCGTGGATACGGAATATACCTTCTGGGATGAGGGATACCTGAATATTATTTTCGAGTCGGCAGACGGAGCGCCGGTCACGCCGGCGGACTATGACAGTACGGTCAGGATCGTCTATCCGTGAGGCGGCGAAGGAATTTACGGTATAAGGAGGCAGTAAGAGATGACATCGGATACGCTCGCAGCGAAGAAAGAAATGGAAGAGAAGGGATGCACCTGTGTCCTGAAAAAGGGCGCTGACAGCTGCTTCTCCTTTGACCGGGGCGTGAAGCCGCTTCTTGGCTGGATCGATGAGGGAAGAGACCTCTCGGATTACGGGGCCGCGGACCAGGTGGTCGGAAAGGCGGCTGCTCTGCTCTACGCCTGCCTGGGGATCAAAGACCTGTACGCCAGGGTGATCAGCGAGCCGGCGGAGCGTGCCCTGGAAGAGAACGGGATCACTTGTTCATACGGGGAGAAGGTCCCCTATATCGTAAACCGGACGAAGGACGGCCTTTGTCCGATGGAACAGGCCGTCCTGGAGGTGTCGGATCCGAAAGAAGCGGTGAGTGTCCTTAAAGATAAACTGAGCTCAATGAAGAAAGCGATCAGGTCCTGATCAGCCGCTCAAACACCGGCAGAGCCCGCTCCACCTTTTCGGTGGGCACACAGTAGGCGATGCGGAAGTGCCCCGGCACGCCGAAACCGTCTCCCGGCACCAGCATGAGGTCATGTTCCATGGCAAGCCGGCAGAAAGCCTTCGCGTCGGGGAGCGGGGACTTCGGGAACATATAGAAGGTGCCGCCCGGACGGACAAATTCATAGCCGAACGAGGAGAGGGCGGAGCAAAGAAGGCGGCAGTTCGTCTCGTAGACGGACAGATCTGCCGTCAGGGAGCAGGTTTTTGCGGCGACCCGCTGCAGCAGGGCCGGTGCTCCGTTATGACCGGTCGTGCGTGAGATCTGCGTAAAAAGCTCCATGACCAGACCGGCCTGGTCAGCCTTCGGGTTCACGGCCGCGTAGCCGATGCGCTCCCCGGGCAGGGAAAGCGATTTGCTGAAGGAGTAGCAGGTGATCGTGTTTTCGTATTCATTGGCGATGTATGGGCTGTCCGTGCCCTCAAATACGATGTCCCTGTAAGGCTCATCGGAGATCAGCCAGATGGGATGCCCGAAAAGGGCTGATTTTTTTTTCAGCAGATCCGCCAGCGCACGGATGGTTCTGGTGGAGCAGACGACGCCCGAGGGGTTGTTCGGCGAATTGAAGAGCACGGCGGCTACGCCCGGGGAGAGCATTTCTTCCAGCATTGGGAAATTGATCTCAAAGGTTTCTGTGTCCGCAGGCACCACTTCCAGCAGGCAGCCGCAGCCGGCGACGTACGCCTCGTATTCAGAAAAGCAAGGCGCGAACGTGAGAACGGTCTCTCCCGGGGAGGCGACGGCGCGGATCGCATGGGCCAGAGCGGCGGCCGCTCCGCAGGTCATAAAGATGTTCCCGGCGGTGTAGGAAGCGCCGTACCGGGCATTGAGGTCCTGCGCGATCGCTTCGCGCACCTGCGGGATGCCGCCCGCCGGGCTGTAGCTGTGCAGCGTTAAGGGATCGGTCTGCTCCGGGATGCCGGTCAGTGCCTCCCGGACCGCCTCCGGGGCGGGAACGGAAGGATTGCCGAGCGAAAAATCGAACACGTTCTCCTCACCGATCTCCCGGCGCCGCTTTGACGCGTAGCCGAAGATCTCAAAGATCACATCCTTTTTCTGGAGCATCTGCAGATACTGCTGACTGAACATAACAACCTCCTGCAAAGAGGGCGCCGGGCGCCCGGGAAAAGTGGAAAGGAGCTTCCATGACTAACTATTCGATCATCATTCCCTCATATACCATAGGTCCGGACGCATACCGGGAGATCCCCCGCCGCTGCAGCCTGTACGGAGAGAAGGCAGTGGTGATCGGCGGGGAGAAGGCCATGGCCGCAGCCCGGGAAAAGCTGCTGGCGGCGGTAAAGGACAGCCGGATCGAGATCACGGGGTTCTTCCTCTACGGCACCGAGGCCACCTTCGAAGCGGCGGCCGCGCTGGAAGCGGAGAGCACCGTAAGAGAGGCTGACATGATCTTTGCGGTGGGCGGTGGAAAAGCGGTGGATACCGCGAAGCTGGCGGCGATCCATCTGGAGAAGCCCTTCTTTACCTTCCCGACTATCGTCTCCAACTGCGCAGCCGCTTCTTCCGTCGCGATCGCCTATCATCCGGACGGATCCTTCCGCGAGTTTGTCCACTATCTGGAGACGGCCCGCCATGTCTTCATCGACACGGATATCCTCGCCCGCGCACCTTACGAGTACCTCTGGGCCGGCATCGGAGATACCGTTGCCAAATACTTTGAGGTCAGTCTTTCCGCCCGCGGGGAGGAACTGGAACACTATCTGGCACTGGGCGTTACCATGAGCCGTATGTGCATGGATCCGCTGGTCCGGTACGGAGAAAAGGCCATCGAGGACAACCGCGCGGGCAAAGCCTCCTACGAGCTGGAGCAGTGCGCGCTGGCCGTTATCATCACCACGGGCTGGGTGTCCATGCTGGTGTCACGCCGCCACAACATGCTTTACAACGGCGGCGCCGCGCACGCGCTGTTTTACTCGCTCTGCTCCCTGCCGGGATTTGACCGGACGCACATCCACGGCGTGGTGGTCGGATTCGGTGTGCTGCTGCAGCTGCTGATCGACCAGGATGAAGAGGGCTTTGAGAAAATGCGTGATTTCAACCGGCGCATCGGGCTTCCGGTAAGCTTTTCCGAGATCGGCGTCACCTTGGAGGAGCTCGATCAGGTGATCCCGCAGATGATCGCGGACGAGGATGTGCAGCATTTTCCGTACAGGCTCACCCGGGAGATGATCATGAACGCCGCCCGCCGCCTGGCATAAGTGAAAAGAGAGCCGGCCCCTGCTCAGACGGAATGGGTGCCGGCTTTTTCTTTTTTCTATTCGTTATACCGTTCCAGGAACTGTTTGGTGCGCTGCTGCGTGGGATGCTCGAACACCTGCTGCGGCGTTCCCTGCTCCACGATCACGCCCTGGTCCATGAACAGGACCTTGTCGGATACTTCATGAGCGAACTTCATCTCGTGCGTGACGATCACCATGGTGGCGTCGCGCTGTGCCAGAGCGTTGATGACCTTCAGCACCTCGCCCGTCAGCTCCGGGTCGAGGGCGGAAGTGGGCTCATCGAAGCACAGGATGCTCGGCTCGAGCATGAGCGCCCGGGCGATGGCCACCCGCTGCTGCTGTCCGCCGGAAAGCTGGTGCGGATAATAATCCAGCTTGTCCTGAAGCCCCACGCTGGTCAGGATCTCCACCCCTTCTTCACGGATGCGGTCCAGCATCTGTTTTTTGTGTCCCTTAAATTCCGGATTCTCCCTGGCCAGCAGCTCTTTTGCCAGGCAGACATTCCCCAGCGCGGTATACTGGGGGAACAGGTTGAAGGACTGGAAGACCATGCCGAAATGGAGCCGTTTCCTGCGGATCTCGCTCTCTTTCTGGGTGAGCGGATCGTCCGCGTCGAAGATAACGTCTCCATCTACCACGATTTTGCCCGCGGTTGGCCTTTCCAGAAAATTCAGGCAGCGCAGCAGCGTGGTCTTGCCGCTGCCCGAAACACCGATCAGGGACATGACCTCGCCTTTTTCCAGCGAAAAGTCGATTCCCTTGAGCACCTCCAGATGATCAAAGCTTTTTTTCAGACCCTGCACTTCCAGGATTGCCATCCTTCTTCCTCCCGTTATACCTTGAAATAATCCAGTTTCTTCTCCAGACGGCCGAGAATGATCGTCAGGATGCCGTTCATCGCGAGAAAATACAGGCCCGTGGAAAACAGTGGCCAGATAAGGCCCTTCTTCGTGAAGCGTTCGGCGCACATGATGATCTCCGTGATGCCGATGACGCGGGAGAGGGCTGTATCCTTGGTCAGCGTGATCAGCTCATTGCCCATGGCGGGCGTGATGCGCTTGATGACCTGCATGAGGATGACCCGGAAGAAGATCTGGGGCTTTGTCATGCCCAGCACCTCGCCGGCCTCGTGCTGTCCTTTTGGGATACTGTCGATGCCGCCGCGGTATATCTCCGAAAAGTACGTGGCATAGTTGATGATGAAGGCGATCTCGGCTGCCAGGAACCGGTTGGACATGGGCATGTCGAACAATAGTCCCGGCGCGTAGAGCACCACGAACAGCTGAAGCATCAGCGGTGTGCCGCGGATGATCCAGACAAACGTCCTCGTCAGCCAGCGCAGCGGAAGAAAGCGCGTCCTCGAGCCGAACATGATCACAAGGCCCAGCGGCAGCGCGAAGATCAGTGTCATAAAAAACAGGCGGAGATTCATCAGGATGCCGCCATTAAGCGATGTTACAACTTCCGATACAGAGGTCATACGCCCCTCCCAAGTCAGCGATAAAGGGTCAAACCGCAATCGCCCGGCTTTTCAGCCGGGGCGATACGAATGCGGTATATGTTCATATGGTCAGTGTTGTCCGGACCGTGATCATCTCGCGATCAGGATATCGGTCAGGCCGTATTTTTCGGCGATCTCAGCTACGGTGCCGTCCTCATACAGCTCACCGATGGCCGCATTGACCTTTTCTGTGATGTCGGAGCCCTTGCGGAAAGCAATGCCGTATTCCTGCTCACCGAAATTGTTGTCCAGGTTAACGACCATGTCATCATAGTCCGTGCCTTCGCCTACCATGGCAAGCGCGCACACGCTGTCGACCACGGCTACATCAGCCGTGCCGGCTTTGACTTCCATCAGGGCCTTGGCCATGGAGTCGACCGGGACATAGTTTGCATCCTTGAAGTATTCCTGAGCGGACACTTCCACGGTGTCATCATCCTCGATGGTGCCAAGGACCTTGCCTTCGCCGGTGGATCCCTGCTCGCAGACCAGTGTCAGGCCGGATACATCCGCCATGATCTCTTCTTCGCGGTCCGCTTTCATGACCATCGCCTGGGTGTTGAGCAGGTACGGGTCGGTCATGCTCATGTTTTCCTTGCGCTCTTCGGTGATGCACATGCCGTTCCAGATGCAGTCGATGTTCTTGGAGTTGAGCTCGATCTCCTTGGAGTCCCAGTTGATCTCAACGAATTCCGCCTCGACGCCGAGCTTCTCGCACACAGCCTTCGTCAGCTCTGTGTCGAAACCGATCAGTTCGTTGTCCTCTTCATAGTTCATCGGAGCAAACATGGTGATGCCGACGACCATCTTGCCGTTGCCTTCCACATAAGCCCAGTCGGATTCTTCCGCGAAGGCCGCGCCGGCCATCATGCATACGCTCATCCCTGCCGCCAGTAACAATGCTGTTGTTTTTTTCATTTTTTCTCCTTTGATCTTAAATCATATATTATGCGGATACCTTTGTTATACATGCGTTATCCGGCCGGTCACTTTAGCGTGGTAACGCATTGCCGTGCTATTATAACAAAAACCGGCGGGGGATGCAAGGGCCGAGGAGACTAAATTCTGCCTAAAAATTTGGCTATCCTTCCCGGCGGGCAGAAAAGATAATAAATAAAATGGTTTCGTTTGCGCTTCCTGCGTCGGCAGAAACATTTACATCTGAGAACGGTGTCCTGTCCATCGATCTTCCCCGGAGCGAGCCTCCAGCACGGGCTTACCTCCCAGGGGTCCAACAGACCGGTCGAGATCTCCTCTTCCGACGGCAGCACCTACTATGATGAATCCGGAATGGTTTATTACGAGCAGAGTGACGGAACATTTGTTGACGGCAACGGCGATGTCTTCGATGTGACCTGGTAAAATAAAAACGAAGAAAAGCAAAGAAAAAGCCTCGGGGCCGTCTGGCCCGGAGGCTTTTCTGCTGAGTCAGCGGACGTATCTCCTGACTCACTTTTTTTATGCCCAGGTACCGTTCCGGAAGACCGGAACGATTGTTCCGTCAGGACGGATGCCATCGATGGAGAGGTCATCCGCTCCGACCATGAAGTCCACATGGATGATGGAGTCATTGATTCCGTGTCCCTGTGCCTGCTCCATGGTCATGTCATCGCCGCCGGGAAGCACTTCCTTGAAGCCCATGCCCAGTGCGCAGTGGCAGCAGGCGTTTTCGTCAAATAGTGTTTCATAGAACAGGAAGCCGCACTGATTTACCGGGCTTTCTTTCGGGACAAGGGCGACTTCGCCCAGCATGGCGGCGCCTTCATCCATTTTGATCATCTTTTCCAGCAGCTTTTGACCTTTCGCAGCCTTGCAGGAGACGGCGCGGCCGTTTTCAAAGGTGATGGAAAAGTCCTCGATCAGCTGGCTGTTCCAGGAAAGCGGCTTTACGGCGACCAGGGTGCCTTCGCATTTCCCGGCGATGGGAGAAGTAAAGATCTCCTCGGTGGGCATATTCGGGATGTAGGCGGCGCCGTTCCGGCTGTTGACATCCCTGGCGCCTTCCCACCGGGCTTCGGGGATGAGCGTCACGGAAAAGTCGGTTCCGTTTTCACTTTTATAATGAAGGCAAGAGAAGGCCTGTTCATTCAGCCAGGCAGCCTTGGTTTCAATGAATTCCGTATGTTTTTTCCATTCTTCGACAGGATCATTGTCCTCGGTGACCCGTACGGTCTTCAGAATGGCGTCCCACAGCTTATCCACGGCATTTTCGTCATCCGGGAAACATTTCTTTGCCCATTTCTCTGAGGGATAAGCCGCGATCACCCACTGATGCTTTCCTTCGATCGCGTTTCTGTAAGGCTTCATCACCTTTCCGCGGGCCTGCATCACACCGGAAAGCTTTTCCGGATCCACGCCGCTTAAAGCATCCGGATCATCAGAAACAATAAAGATCCGGCACGGCAGGTCTTCCACCATCTGTTTCAGCTTTGCCTCTTCCCAGGGCAGCACTTCAGAAAGGACATCCTTCCCGGCATACAGGTAATTGAGCCGCTTCTGGACATCATATGTCCAGTCAACATTCACCTTTTTTGCTCCGGCCTTATAGCATTCTTCCATCAGGAGCGCCGCAAACTCGTGCTGTTCCACACCGATCGTCAGCAGCACCACCTGGCCGGGCCTGACATTGGCCCCGGTTCGCACGATCAACTCCGCGTATTTCCGAAGACAGTTTTCCGATATACTCATGGTCATAACCTCTCTTTCCGCGGCCCGGGCGCCTTAGATCAGTGCCATTGCCGCAACGGAAGGATAACACATTATGGGACATGGGTCAAAACTTCTGACACAGAACCGTCCCCTGTCAGATTCTAGTAACGCCGCAGCGTCTCTTCCACCAGGTCCCAGAAAGCGGGCAGGTCAACGTCAAGTCCCACCAGTGCATTGGCTTTCTTTCCGGTCCGGCTGTTGATATCGCAGACCGTGCGGCCGTAACAGGGGCCGTGCGTAAGATCGATCTCCACATTCATAGACTGAGTTTTGAAAAGCTCCGGCGCTGCCAGATAAGCTACCGCCGTCACGTCGTGAACCGGACCGGCGGACAGCCCGTTCAGGCGCTGTGTGTTAAAGGTGAAGCGCATGATATCCGAAAACAGCTTTCCGGCCCTGTTGCCGATGGCTTCCATGCGGCGGATCACATCCATGTCCGCGAGTGTGCGGTTTGTCAGATCCAGGCCCATCATCACGATCGGGACACCTGAGGTGAAGACGATATGGGCAGCCTCCGGATCGGCCAGGATATTGAACTCCGCAGCCGGGGTGGCATTGCCTGCGCCTACGGCGCCGCCCATAAGGCAGATGCGGCGGATCTTCGGGATGATGGCGGGCTCGAGCCGCATAGCCATGGCGATATTGGTGAGCGGGGCTGTCGGCACCAGCGTGATGTCTCCATCAGAGTTTAGAAGGGTTCTGATCAGAAACGAGACGGCGTGCTCCTTTTCAGCTTCGCGGACCCTTTTTTCAAACACCGGGCCGTCGAGTCCCGTCTTTCCGTGAATATCCCCCGCAACGACCTGCTCCCTGACTAGCGGGCGGTCACAGCCTCTGTATACCGGGACGTCGATCCCCATATGCTGGCAGACATTGAGCGTGTTCTCCACCGTTCTTTCCAGCACCTGGTTGCCGGCTGTCACCGTCACGCCCAGCAGCTTCAGAGACGGATGGGCGGCCGCGAGCAGCAGTGCGATCGCATCGTCATGTCCCGTGTCACAATCCAATATCATTTTGATCTGTTCCATAAATTCCTTTCCAGGGGTCTGACCCCTCCGCGGGAACCCGCATAAAATGGCTCTTTTCTTTTTTCATTTTTTAATTATAGTAGAAGATAAGAAATCAAAATACGAGATATCTCGCATTTTTATCAGGAAAGGTGAATGAATAATAGATGGAAACGGTCAAAGATAAAAAAAGACTGGCGAAGGCGCTGCGCGATTCTTCCTGCTTTGAGCTTTTCCCGAAGGAGATGGGGCACTACGCGCTCCTGCAGCTGGCCCGGCCGGGTGAGATCCTCATCTCGCAGGGAAGCGAACCGGAAAACCTGCTTTTTCTGGTGAGGGGGCGCTGCAGCGTCAGCTGCGTGCTGCCAAACGGTAAGGAGATCATCTTAAGCAGCCTCTCCGACCGGAGCCTCATCGGAGAGATAGAGCTGATCAGCCCGGAGCGCTCATCGCTCACGGTGCAGGCACTGACCGCCTGCGAATTACTGGCGTTCCCGATGTCGGCCGCGCGCTCCATCCTGCTGGAGGATGCGGCTTTTCTACGAAAGCTGTGTGTCCTGCTAGGGAAAAAGGAAGCTCACGGAGTGCAGCGCTTTTTCGCTGCCAGCGGATATCCTCTGGAGAACCGGCTGGCCGCCTTTATCCTTGAGCAGCGGGAGGGCAGTGAGTATCGTGTCCGGAAAAACCGGGCTGCCCAGTCGCTGGGTGTATCCTACCGTCATCTGGAAACGGTCCTGGGCCGCCTTGTACAGGAAGGGATACTCACCAAAAACCGGTTTGTATATCATATAGAAAAAGAAGAAGTGCTGAGAGAGCTTGCCGGAGAGATCCTGAAAGTATGACAGGGGACGGTTCTCTGTCAGCCTGTGCCTGCAGGGGGACACTGCTCTTTAAAGTGATTGAAAAAAAGGAAACACCCTGTTCCAAAGGGGACCTACCGAAGCGCCGGTACTTGACGAGGACTTTAGTCCGAGTCTTATGTACCGCTGCGCTTCGGTGAGAACGCGAGTGTGCCCCGTGGAACAGGGTGTTTCCTTTTTGCTCAGATGCGTGAAGAGAAGTGTCCCCTGTCATAAAGTTGATTCAGAAATCTCTCCGCGATCGGCGAGAAGGTCTGGTACTTCTTCCATACGAGATACAGGTTTGTCTCCAGGCGCGGTGTGAGCGGACGGAAAGCCAGTCCGCTTCCGGGGGAGGTGTTCACCAGCCGGTTGAAGGTCAGCAGGTAGCCCAGATGCTCTTTCGTGAAGATCGATGCGTTATAGGAGAGGCGGAAGGAGCCTTCAAGGTGAAGGCGGTCCATCTTTTCGCCGGCCCAGAGCGGAATGTCGTTTTCCCAGCTCTGCTCTGAACAGAACAGCGGCAGTCCGATCAGGTCATCCACTTGGATGGCTTTTTTAGATGCGAGGGCGTCATCCTCGGGCATGACAAGGCCCCACTCCTCCGCTTCCGGAAAGACAAGCGATTCATAACGGCTCGTGTCCGGAGCTTCGGCGAGGACGATGAAGTCGAGCAGCCCTTTATCCAGTTTTTCGATGACCTGTTCCGTGTCACCGCTGGTGATGTGATAATGGAGATCAGGGAAGGACTGCTTGAACACATGGATCTGCCTGGCCAGATAGCTGATCTGATAAGCTTCCGCCAGGCCGAAGTACAGCTCTCCGCCGGTGAGGCGGTCAAGAGAGATAAATTCGTGTTCGATCTTATCCGCCATGCTGACCAGGTCCTCGGCGCGGCTGCGGAGGAGGTTTCCTTCGTCGGTCAGTTTGATGCTGAAGCTGTGGCGGGTGAACAGTTTTTTGCCAAGCTCATCCTCCAGCGCCTTCAGCGCTTTCGACAGAGTCGGCTGCGTCACATGGAGCGCCTGCGCCGCCCGCGTCATGTTTTCTTCTCTTGCAGCCGCAAGAAAATATCTGAGTGTCCGAATTTCCATAAATGCCCGCCTCCTGTCCCATTGACATGATATTCGAAATATGAATATCATGATATTCAATATAACCATTAGTTAGACCATCGTCAAGCTGGTATACTGTGGGCATGAGAAGAACGGAGAGGAGTGACCGGGAGTGGAGCACACAGACGTTGTAAAACGTAATCTGCTGGATGCCGGATGCAGTGACAGTTCCGCTGATTTTGTGGAACAGCTGGTAAAGGCGGGGCGGCTTACAGATGCCCTTCAAGAAATGAGGGTGATCCGTTGTGACCTGATGGATGCGCTTCATCAGAGCCAGCGGAAGGTGGACTGCCTGGATTATCTCATCCGGAAGACAGAAAAAGAGATCAGATCTACGACAGAAAGGCGGTAATTATCATGATGAAGACAGAACAGCTGAACCTGGTGCAGGAATGGGACAAAACCTTCCCCAAAAGTGATATAGTAGATCACAGCAAAGTGACCTTTGTGAACCATTTCGGGATCACCCTCGCGGCGGATATGTATGTCCCGAAAGGGGCAGCCGGCCCGCTTCCCGCCATTGCCGTGTGCGGACCCTTCGGAGCCTGCAAGGAGCAGTCCTCCGGCCTGTATGCGCAGGAGATGGCGGAGCGCGGTTTCCTGACGATCGCCTTCGATCCCTCTTTTACCGGTGAGTCGGGCGGCTTCCCGCGCGCCATGCACTCACCCGACATCGACGTGGAGGATTTCCAGGCAGCGGTTGATTTCCTTTCCGTCCATGAGATGGTCGATCCGGACCGGATCGGCATCATCGGCATCTGCGGATGGGGCGGCATGGCACTGCAGACAGCCTGCGTGGATACCCGCGTCAAGGCAACCGTGACATCCACCATGTATGACATGTCCCGCGTTGCAGGAAACGGATATTTTGACGGGGCTGACAGCAAAGACGAGCGCATGGCGGCGCGCAAGGCCGTAAATGCCCAGAGGATCGAGGACTATAAGAACGGCAGCTATAAGAGAGCGGGCGGTGTGGTCGATCCGCTGCCGGAGGATGCACCGTTCTTTGTGAAGGACTACTATGATTATTATAAGACAGAGCGCGGCTATCATCCCAGGTCACTCAACTCCAATGACGGATGGACGGTCACCACGCAGACCTCGCTGATGAATACGCGCCTTTTCACCTACGCCGGCGAGATCGACAGCGCCGTTTTGATGATCCACGGCGACAAGGCTCATTCCTGCTATCTGAGCCGCGAGACATTCCCTCTCCTGAAGGGAGACAACAAAGAGCTTCTGCTTATCCCGGGAGCTGTCCACACCGATCTGTACGATCGCAAAGACATCATCCCCTTTGACAGGATCCAGGGATTCTTTGAAAATTATCTTAAATAACAAATGTAAAAGGAAAAACTGATGAAGATTTATGAGAACGAGACATTCGATGAAGAAAGAGCATTATACGGCAGCCGCGGGGTGAAAGTCTTTTCCTGCAGGTTTGACGGCCCCGCGGACGGGGAGAGTGCCCTGAAGGAAAGCAGAGATATCGAGGCGGAAGACTGTTACTTCAACCTGCGCTATCCTTTCTGGCATGACACAAACCTGCAGATAGAGAACTGTGAGATGACCCAGGCCTGCCGCGCGGCGCTCTGGTATTCCGGGAATATCCGGATCAAAAATTCAAAACTTCACGGCATCAAAGCTCTCCGCGAGTGTTCGGATGTCCGGATCGAGGGGAGCGATATCATCTCCCCGGAATTCGGATGGTCCGTGAGCAACATTACAATGAAGGATACAAAGGCAGAGAGCGAATATTTCATGATGCGCTCGGATCACCTTACCTTTGACAGGGTGAAGCTGACCGGAAAGTACTCGTTCCAGTACATCACCGATTCGGTCTTTACAAACTGCGAACTTGACACCAAGGATGCATTCTGGCATGCTGAAAATGTACTAATAAAAGACAGCATCATCCGCGGGGAATATCTCGCCTGGTACTGCAGGAATGTTACTTTTGAAAACTGCACGATCATCGGGACGCAGCCACTCTGTTACTGCCGGGGCCTGAAACTGGTCAACTGCCGTATGATCGACGCAGACCTTTCGTTTGAAAAATCGGATGTGGATGCCCATATCACGACAGAGGTGGACAGCATCAAGAACCCCAGGAGCGGGGTGATCACAATTCCCGCGGTCAAAGAGGTGATCATGGACGATCCGGAGGCGAAAGGAGAGATCTGTATTTCCCGGAACTGAGGGAGGAAGAAGGATGTCTTCGAGAAGGAATGCATGGTGGAGACTGATCATGGCAGGCATGTTGGCTGTATTGCTGCTTTCTGTGAACGCAGCGGCCGCATCGCCTGTCTTAAACCGGAAATCGGCAGTGCTCAAAATAAACGGGCAGGTCAGGCTGAAAGTCAAAAATGCCGGAAAAGTCTCCTCGTGGTTTTCCGACGATCCGACAGTCGCCTCCGTCAGCAGCAAAGGCGTGGTAAAGGGCGTCGGTTACGGATCTGCCAATATTACCGTGAAGGCCGACGGGAGGACCCTCAGAGCCCGGATCAGCGTGAAGGATCCCCGGACCGACAAGAAGATGTCCCTTCCCTACTCCGGATATAAAAAGCTCACGAAAAATGCCCACGGACTGGTCTCGGACGTGATCGCGATCGCGAAGTCACAGTACGGATACAACGATGGCCTCGCTTACTTCGGCACCAAGTGGAATACATACGGCGTCAACCTGCGTGACCGGGACGCACCCGGATCGTGGTGCACGGATTTCGCTACCTGGTGCCTGGTTGCTGCCAGGGTGCCCGGTGCCAAGCCTCTTTTTGACGTGAACAACACCTACCGGCGGGATCTGACGATCATGGGATATTACAGCTCCAAAAACGCCTTATACCGTTATTCGCTCTCAAAAGACGGCGGCAGCGGGCGCCTGGAAGGATATAAGATCAGAGGCACCCTTACGCCGAAGACGATCCGTGCCGGAGATATCGCCCTGGTGGACAACGGACACCATTCGACGATCGTCATGGGGGTGAACCCCAACGGAAGTATCTCGGTGGTAGAAGGCAATCCGGTAAGGATCGGCAGGGTCATCGCCGGGAAATATATTTATGCCGTTGCCCGGCCCGCCTACAACCGGCCTGTTATGGACCTGAATACGCTCAGCAAAGGCTCGAAGAGCGAAAAAGGCAGAAGCGGCTTTGCCGGCGGCCTGAGCCAGCTGGTGAAGAATGCGATGAAGTGAGGGGATTTTATCACTGTCTCGCCGCAGCTTTTGCGGCTGCAAATAATAATCAAAAATCTTTGTGGATTCCTCCCTGCGGATACGTATTTAATAACATCAGCAAAGAGCTGATGATCCGCAGTGTATTGATTAGAACCCGTTCAAACGGGATATGTTTTATATGAATCAATAAGAAAGGAGACCATTAAGATGAAGAAATTTGTTGAAATGATGAAAAGATTTGCAGCATACATGAACAGCACACTCAATGAGGTTTCAAAGGTTGATCCGATGTGGCCCTACCCGGGAACCGGCGCCGCATATATCTGCGCATTTTGAATACTGAATAATAACAGAGGGGCTGCCGCACCAGAAGCGGCAGCCCTGTTTTTGTGTTGATATCTGCCCGGACGAATGCTTTGACGAAGTGATCTCCCGGTGAACCTCACTCCCTTATCGGCTTTAACTCCGGCACGTTCTCTTCATAGATCTGGGCCAGCCCGCCGTGGGAGGTCTCACGGTATTTCTCGTTGAGGTCGAGTCCCGTGCGGTACATGGTCGCCACCACCTCATCGAAGGAGATCTTCCGCGTCGCATAGAGGAAGCGGGAGAGGTTGACGGAGCTTAAGGCACGCATGGCCGCGACGGCGTTGCGCTCGATGCAGG
>DGTA01000101.1 GCA_002394165.1 Lachnospiraceae bacterium UBA4348
GACAACTTCTGGGAGCATGGCGCCGGTCCGTGCGGTCCCTGCTCTGAAGTGTACTATGACAGAGGAGAGAAATACGGATGCGGCAAGCCGGACTGCGCTCCCGGCTGCGACTGCGACCGTTACATGGAGATCTGGAACGACGTATTTACACAGTTCGAAAACGACGGCAAGGGAAATTACGAGACGCTTAAACAGAAAAACATTGACACAGGTATGGGCCTTGAGCGCCTTGCGGTGGCTGTCCAGGATGTGGATTCCATGTTCGATATCGATACCATCCGCGCTCTCAGGGACAAGATCTGCGAGGTGGCCGGAAAGACCTATCACGCTGATGCCGACGATGACGTTTCGATCCGCGTGATCACGGACCATATCCGTTCCGCGACGTTCATGATCTCTGACGGGATCCTTCCCTCCAACGAGGGCAGGGGTTATGTGCTGCGCAGGCTGATCCGCAGGGCGGCCAGACACGGCAGGAGACTCGGGATCGGCGGATATTTCCTGGCTGATCTTGCCGCAACGGTGGCACAGACTTCATCAGCCGGCTATCCGGAGCTTTCCGAGAAGCTGGATTTCATCCGCAACATCCTCTCCAAGGAGGAGGAGACATTTGGCCGCACCATCGACCAGGGCCTGAAGATCCTCTCCGATCTCGAGGAGGAGATGAAAGCCTCCGGCGAGAAGGTCCTCTCGGGCCAGAAAGCCTTTGTGCTGTATGACACTTACGGATTCCCGCTTGACCTGACCAGGGATATCCTGGAGGAGAAGGGCTTCGGCGTGGATGAGGAAGCCTTCACCGCCTGCATGCAGGAGCAGAGGGAGAGAGCCAGATCCGCCAGGAAAGTCCAGAACTACATGGGCGCCGAGGCGACGGTCTATGATGAGATCGGCCATGAGGTGACCAGTGTATTCACCGGTTATGACGGCACTGAGGGCGAGAGCGTGATCAGCGTGGTGACGACAAAGGTCGACGCGGATCATTACGGCGAACTTGTGGATGCCCTCGGAGACGGTGAAGAGGGTACCCTGATCCTTGAGCAGACTCCGTTCTATGCGACGAAGGGCGGACAGGTCGGAGATACCGGCGTGATCGTCACCGACAAGGGTGAGTTCGAAGTCACCGATACCATCCAGCTGCGCGGCGGCAGGATCGGCCATGTGGGCCATGTAAAGAGCGGCGTCATCATGAAGGGCGAGAAGGCCAGGGCCGTGGTGAATTCCTCCGCAAGAAGAAGCACGGAGAAGAACCATTCGGCCACTCATCTGCTGCAGAAGGCTCTGAAGATCGTTCTGGGCAATCACGTGGAGCAGAAGGGCTCCCTGGTGGAACCGGGAAGGCTCCGTTTTGACTTTACCCATTTCCAGGCGATGACACCTGAGGAAATCGAGCGGGCAGAGCAGATCGTCAACGAGCAGATCAACGCGGCCCTGGATGTCACGACCCAGGTCATGACTCTGGACGAGGCCAAGAAGACCGGCGCCATGGCACTGTTCGACGACAAGTACGGCGAGAAGGTGCGCGTGGTCTCCATGGGCGATTTCTCCAAGGAGCTTTGCGGCGGTACTCATGTGTCCAACACGGCCCAGATCAAGATCTTCAAGATCGTCAGCGAACAGGGTATTTCCTCCGGCGTACGCCGTATCGAAGCCCTGACCGGCGACGGCGTCATCGACTATTACCGCTCGCTCGAGGCTGAGCTTGCAAAAGCGGCATCCATGCTCAAGGCAGGTCATTTTGACGTATGTAAGAAGATCGGCCAGCTGCAGGGCGAAGTGAAGACGCTCATGAGCGAGAACGAATCCCTTAAGAGCAAGATGGCCAGGGAAGCCCTGGGCAATGCCGGTGACCAGGCGATCGATGTGAAGGGCGTTAAGCTGATCACTGCGAAAGTCGACAATGTGGATATGGCCGAGCTCAGGGAGCTGGGCGACCAGCTCAAGGAAAAGATCGGTGAAGGCGTCGTGGTGCTTGCCTCCGCAAAGGACGGCAAGGTGAGCCTGATGGTCAACGCCACCGAGGGCGTCCTCAAGAAGGGAGCCCATGCCGGCAACCTGATCAGGAGCATCGCTCCGCTGGTAGGCGGAGGCGGCGGCGGACGTCCGGGCATGGCCCAGGCGGGCGGAAAGAATCCGGACGGTATCGCCAAAGCGCTTGAGGAGGCCGTGAAAGTTCTTGAGAGTCAGATCGGGTGAGATTTTTTGTTGACGGAAACCTAAAAGTATGCAATAATACTTTTCAGTGCAGAAAATTAACCCACAGTTGTTATGCACAATTCTACAGCTGGAGGGAGGTTGGGAAGAAGCTATGTCGAATGTTATCGTAAAAGAAAACGAATCGCTGGACAGCGCACTGCGCCGTTTCAAGAGAAACTGTGCCAAGGCCGGCATTCAGCAGGAGATTCGCAAGAGAGAGCATTACGAGAAGCCGAGTGTCAGACGCAAAAAGAAGTCTGAAGCGGCTCGCAAACGCAAATATAACTGATCAAAACTGGGTCCCCGGTCCGTTCCGACCGGGGACTTTTACGGTGATGGGAGGAGGAAGTGCGCGATGAATAAGACCCGGGTCAGCCATTACAAGATCCGCATACCGGACAGATACGGAAGTCCGGACGGGCCTTTCCGCGCCATCTTTCTCTCGGATCTGCATGACCGGGACCTTGCCGGCGACGAGCGTTTCTGGCAGGTCATCGAAAGAACCGATCCGGCTATGATCTTCTGCGGGGGAGATATGCTTAACGCAGGCAGGCGCGGGAAGGGACAGGCGCGAAATGCGCTGGACCTGATGAAGAAGCTGTGTGAGAAGCATGATGTCTATGCCGTCAACGGAAATCATGAGATCCGGGCCAGGGAGAACCCTGAGCGGTATGAGCTGGATTACGAGGACTATGAAGATCAGCTGCGCGATGCGGGCGTGACGGTGCTCAGTAATGAGTCCGTGACGGTGTCGATCGGCGGAATGGATATCAATGTCGCCGGGTATGAGCTGCCCAAAGAGGCTTACAGCCGGCTGCGCCCCGCACTTCCCGGGCCGGAGGATATCCGCCTGGCGCTGGGAGAGAAGGATCTGGACACCTACACGATCCTGCTCGCGCACCATCCGGATGCGGTGGATGCCTACAGCGGGTGGGGAAGTGACCTGGTCCTGGCCGGCCATATTCACGGCGGGCTGATCGTGGTACCGTTTCTTGGCGGCGTGGCCGGGGGCTCCCTGAAGCTGTTTCCGAAATACTGCCGCGGCAGCTTCCGGGAAGGGCAGACAAGGATGATCGTGACAGCGGGGATCGGGGAGCACACACCGATGCTTCGGATGAACAATCCGTATGAGATCGTGGTGCTGGAATTTTATCCCGCATGATGCGGAAAGGATAGATCAAAGAATGGAACTGTCGCTGAAGCTGCAGCATTTCGAAGGCCCGATGGACCTTCTGCTGCATCTGATCGAAAAGAATAAGGTCAGTATCTATGACATCCCGATCGCCATGATCACCGACCAGTATATGGAATATCTGGAAAACATGGACCGGAACAGGCTCGATGACATGAGTGAGTTCCTGGTGATGGCGGCTGAGCTGCTGGATATCAAAGCCAGGATGCTGCTGCCGGCCGAGAAGAACGAGGACGGGGAGGAGATCGACCCGAGGGAAGAGCTGGTGGCCAGGCTGCTGGAGTACAAAATGTACAAATACATGTCTCTCCAGCTTAAAGACCGGGAGGACGAAGCAGGGAAAAAGCTTTTCAGGAGCCAGCAGCTGCCTGAAGAGGTGATCCGTTTCAAGCCGCCCGTCGACACTAGCCAGCTGCTCGAGGATGTGACGATCTTAAAACTGGGCGCGGTCTTTGCCGAGGTGATGAGACGTCAGGAAGACAGGGTCGATCCCGTCCGCAGCCAGTTCGGAAGGATCGAGAAGGAACAGGTCGACACGAAGAAGGTCATGACCAGTGTTACGAGGCGGATCCTCAAAAAACACAAGTGCACCTTCCGGAGCCTGCTTGAGCGGCGGCCGGGAAAGATGTATGCCGTGATCACATTCCTGACGGTCCTGGAACTGGTTCGCCGTGGAAAAGTACAGGTGGTGCAGGAGGGACTCTTCGGGGAGATCTATATCAACGCGGCGGAGGATGCCGGGGAAGAAAACGAAGGCCAGATCCTGGAGGTTGACGGCTATGAATGACAAGCAGGCGAAGGCGGCCATCGAGGCGATCCTGTTCGCTATGGGAGATACCGTAGAGCCGGAGCGGATCGCGAAGGCGCTGGAGATGGAAACAAAAGAAGTCCGCCGCTTGGTGGGCGAGATGATAGAGGCATGCGGGGAGGAAGAGAGGGGCGTGCGCATACTGGAGCTGGAAGGCAATTACCAGATGTGTACCAAGCCGGAGTGCTACGAGTCGCTGATCCGGATCGCCTCCGTGCCCAAAAAGATCAGGATGACGGACGTGCTGATGGAGACGCTGGCGATCATCGCCTACAAGCAGCCGGTGACGAAGCTGGAGATCGAAAAGATCCGCGGAGTGAAATCGGACCATGCGGTCAACAAGCTGGTGGAGTACGAGCTGGTGGCGGAGGTGGGCCGGATGGAGGCGCCGGGCAGGCCGATCCTGTTCGGAACGACCGAGAACTTCCTTCGGCACTTCGGTCTCGATTCGGTGGACAGTCTTCCCAGGATCGATCCGGTGAGGAAGGAAGACTTCCGGCTCGAGGCATCCCAGGAGATCGACGAGAGCTTAAAAGTCTGACAATAATACGTTCAGGAATCGGAACGCAGGGGGCAAGTGCCCCTTGCGTTTTTATTGATTTCAGTTTAATATGAAAGGGATGTTCTTATAAAAAGTTCTTTTATAGAAACAATCCAATTTACACGGAGGGCTGATAGGATGAGTAATACAGCAAAAAGCTTAGCAAGTCAAAGAATCAATTCTTTACTTGATGAGAACAGTTTTGTTGAGATCGGCGGCGCTGTCAAGGCGAGAAATACCGATTTCAACATGTCAGCAGCCGCTGCGGAGTCTGATGGCGTCATCACCGGTTACGGAGTGATCGACGGCGGCCTTGTCTACGTGTACAGCCAGGATGCAAGTGTTCTGGGCGGTACGGTAGGTGAGATGCATGCCAAAAAGATCACGGCACTGTATGATATGGCCATGAAGATGGGCGCCCCCATCATCGGCCTGGTCGATTGTGCCGGCCTTCGCCTTCAGGAAGCAACGGATGCGCTGAATGCTTTCGGTGAGATCTACCGCAGGCAGGTGGCAGCTTCGGGTGTCATTCCGCAGATCACCGCGGTTTTCGGAACCTGCGGAGGCGGCATGGCTGTCGCAGCTGAACTTTCGGATTTTGTTTTCATGGAGGGAACCAAGGCAAAGCTTTTTGTTAACTCTCCCAATGCTCTTGGCGGCAACAATGCCGAAAAGAACAACACGGCGTCCGCCGCGTTCCAGAGCGAGGCCGGCAATGTCGATTTCACCGGCACCGAGGATGAGATCCTTACCCAGATCCGCACGCTGGTCGGACTGCTTCCCGCCAACAACGAAGAGATCGCTGTTGAGGAGTGTGAGGATGATCTGAACAGGGTATGCGCTGATCTTGCGAACGCCGCAGGCGATACCTCCATCCTGCTTTCCCAGATCGCGGATGACAACGTATTTTTCGAGACCAAGGCTGATTTCGCCAAAGAGATGGTGACCGGTTTCCTGCGCCTGAACGGCCAGACGGTCGGTGCGGTCGCAAACCGCAGCGAGATCTATGATGCCGAGAGCGGCAAATCCGAGGAGACCGGCACGCTGCTTACTCCGAACGGCTGCGAGAAAGCGGCTGCTTTCGTGAGCTTCTGCGATGCCTTTGATCTTCCCGTTCTGACGCTGACCAATGCGACCGGCTTTAAGGCCTGCGAGTGCTCCGAGAAGAGGATCGCGCGCGCAGCTGCGAAGCTTACCTTCGCGTTTGCGGATGCTACCGTTCCGAAGGTCAATGTGATCATCGGCAAAGCTTACGGCAATGCTTTCAACGTTATGAACAGCAAGGCCGCCGGTGCTGATTACACCTATGCGTGGAGCCAGGCCCAGATCGGCATGATGGATGCCAAGCTGGCTGCAGGGATCATGTATGCCGGCGAGGACGGCAGTGTGATCAACGAGAAAGCCGCTGAATATGCCGCGCTTCAGTCAAGCGCCGCGGCAGCTGCTTCCAGAGGTTATGTTGATACGATCATCGAGCCCGAAGATACCAGGAAGTATGTGATCGGTGCCTTCGAGATGCTTTATTCAAAGAGAGAAGACAGACCTGACAAAAAACATGGTACAGTATAAACGAGGTGATCCATATGAAGAAAAGAATCAGAACGATCCTCTTTGCTGTGGGTATGACTCTTTGTCTGGCCGGTCAGAATGCATATGCCGCTGAAGCGCTCACCGAGGCCGTTACGGAAACGGCTCCCTCTGAGGACGGTGCGGCTTCCACACCCGCCTCTGCCGAGGAGTACTACCTTGAGAGCGGTAAAACCTATGCGGCTACCCTGATCCAGCAGCTGGCTTCACTCTCCGAAGAGGAAGTGAAACAGGCGATCGAGGAGGGCAAAAGCGCTGACATCAAAGTGATCGCGGCTACCTGGGACGGCCTGCGTGAAGAGCTTGGCGAGTTTTCAGAGATCGTCAGCCAGGATGCACAGATGAGTGAGGACGGGAAAACGGTGAATGTCACCAGTGAGGTCAAGTACCAGGGTGTTCCCGAGAAAACCTCTGTTATTGTAAACAATGCCATTAATGTCCGCGACGGATCGGCCACGATGGACTGGGAGATCAAATATCCCATGAGCAAGCTGATCGCTGAAGCCGGACTCAATACCATCCTCGGTATCGGCATCGTTTTCATCGTGCTGCTGTTCCTGAGCTTCATTATCGGACAGATCCACTGGATCCCCGACCTGATCGAGAAGGCAGCCAAGAAAGACCAGCCTGTCGTGAGCGCTCCCGTGAAAGCGGCTGCACCGGCCCCGGCAGCAGAAGTAGTGGAAGAAGATCTTACAGATGATGAAGAACTGGTGGCTGTGATCGCTGCGGCGATAGCTGCTTCTGAACAGACATCCACAGACGGATTTGTGGTTCGTTCCATCAGAAAAGCTGCCAGAAGATAATTGTTTGCGACTGATAAATACAGGAGGAAATATAATGAAAAACTATACGATCACAGTCAATGGTAATGTATATGATGTCACTGTAGAAGAAGGACAGGGCACCGGTGCGGCTCCCGCAGCGAAAGCAGCTCCCAAGGCGGCTCCGAAGGCTGCTCCCAAGGCAGCTCCCGCTCCGAAGGCAGCAGGCGGCGCAGGCAGCGTGAAAGTGGCTGCTTCTGTTCCCGGCAAGGTATTTAAGGTTGAGGCTTCTGCAGGCCAGGCTGTCAAGGCCGGCGATACGCTGATCATCCTTGAAGCTATGAAGATGGAAATCCCGGTCGTGGCTCCCCAGGACGGCACCATTGTCAGCATTGACGTCGCAGCAGGCGATGCAGTGGAAAACGGCGATACACTGGCTACGATGGACTGATCGGCTTTGATCCGTCCGCAAAAATCTTCAGCTGGGAGGTAAAAAATGTCTTACATTGCGAGCACATTGTCAAATCTTGTGCACCAGTCCGCTTTCCTCAATCTGACCTGGGGAAACTACATCATGATCGTAGTATCGCTGGTGTTCCTGTATCTGGCAATCAAACATGATTTTGAGCCGCTTCTGCTGATCCCCATCGCGTTCGGTATGCTTCTGGTGAATATCTATCCGGATATCATCGCGAAGCCGTATGTGGATGCCATGGGCATCGAGCACGCCGGCGGACTTTTCCATTATTTCTATGTCCTGGACGAGTGGAGTATCTTCCCGTCCCTGATCTTCATGGGCGTCGGCGCCATGACGGACTTCGGTCCCCTGATCGCCAATCCCATGAGCTTCCTGCTGGGCGCTTCCGCACAGCTTGGTATCTATGTAGCTTATTTCCTTGCCATCGCCTTCGGCTTCAACGGCAAGGCAGCTGCAGCTATCTCCATTATCGGCGGTGCTGACGGACCTACCTCCATCTTCCTTGCCGGTAAGCTGGGCCAGACAAAACTGATGGGCCCGATCGCGGTGGCCGCGTACTCTTACATGTCGCTGGTCCCGATCATCCAGCCGCCCATCATGAAACTGCTGACAACTGAAAAACACCGCAAGATCAAAATGGAACAGCTTCGCCCTGTTTCCAAGCTTGAGAAGATCCTGTTCCCGATCATCATCACGATCGTGGTCTGCATGATCCTTCCCACCACCGCTCCTCTGGTAGGTATGCTGATGCTCGGCAACCTGTTCCGTGAGTGCGGCG
>DGTA01000148.1 GCA_002394165.1 Lachnospiraceae bacterium UBA4348
AAAAGCACCCAACCTGTACGTTACCGTCTCTGCGCAAGACCGGAGCGGCTGCAGCGCTGTCCGTCAGGGTTCCGGGGCTTTTGCCTTGGGACCCGTTTTTTATGAACCGTTTTTTTGCAGGATCGCGTTGAGCCATTTCTCACTTTCTCTTCCGGGCCTGACATCCCCTGTCACCCGGCTCCCGACAATATGCAGCCCTTTGCCGCCGTATTTTCCGGCAGCCGCCTCAAGGCGCTCCTGCAGCCGCTCCATTGTCATATCCGTGAAAAAGCGTCCGTTCCGCTCTCCCTCAAAGGTCCCGTACTTAAAGGAGACATATACAGCGCCGTCCTTTTTCAGAGCCCGTTCCATCTTTGCCAGAATATCGGGCAGCTCTTCAAACGGCACATGCAGGATCGAGGCGCAGGCGAAGATCCCGTCATACCTCTCCTCCTCGTCGAGCTCCTCAAAGAGCATTTTCCGCACCGGGATCCCAGCTGTCTTTGAAGCGGCGCGCACCATCTCTTCCGAGCCGTCGCAGGCTTCGACCCTGAATCCCTTTGATAAGAAATACCTGCTGTCCCTGCCCGATCCGCAGCCGAAGTCCAGGATCAGCGCACCGGGCTCCAAGTACCTCAGAAACCAGTCCTGAATATCCGTGAACTCCACATCGACTGTGGTCGAGGTAAAACTGTCCGCATTGCGGTTATAGTAGTCCAGAGTATCTTTCTTTGCCGACTCCCGCCCGCGCAGCTTCTTCATCACTTCCGGCGCGCTGATGATAAACCAGCTCGAGAACTTCTCGGGCGTTTTCACCAGAGCTTCCTCCAGCTCCTCAAGCGGAATCCATTTGATCTCCGAAGCCTCCTCCGGGTTTACGCTCACTTCGCCTTCATAGGATCCCGCAAAGACATGGTCGTACTCGTACTCGGTCAGGTCCGTGCGGAACTGGGTCCGGTAGACAAAGCTGAACAGTTCCGTGAGTTCGCAGTCGATCCCCATCTCTTCGATCATCCGGCGATGCACCGACTCCTGCAGTTCTTCCCCTTTTCTCTGGTGAGAACAGCAGGTATTGCTCCAGAGGCCTCCGGAATGATACTTATCGGGATTTCTCCTCTGGATCAGCATCTTGCCGTTCCGCACGATAAATACGGAGAAAGCCCTGTGTAAAAGTCCTCTGCGGTGGACTTCCCCTTTTGTTTCATATCCTGTTATCCGGTCATTTATATCAACCAAAGCGATCAAATCTTCCATGTTAACCCTTAATACTTTTTCTGACTGATTATCGGTAATACTTCAATACAGTAATAATATCATACCGACGGCCGATGTCGGTCAAAATATCGTCCGTCTCCACTCATTTGGCACTTCTATGCTATCCATGGTATAATTTTCTATTGGAATTATTACACCGATCAGTTCTGATCCTGAACAAACCACAACCAGGAGGCTATCCCTCATATGAAAATCACAGAAATCTTAAAAGGCAAACGAATCCTTCTCTGGGGCTACGGCCTCGAGGGCAAGTCCACCGAGAAATTCATTAACAAATACTGCGACGTCGCAGAGCTTAAGGTTTTCCAGGGAAAACGCGATGAGATCGACGAGGACGCCTACGATTACATCATCAAGAGCCCCGGCATTGTGGCCTGGGACCTCAGCGACAAGTTTACTTCCATGACCGACCTGTTTTTGAGCGAGTTTTCCGGACAGGTTATAGGGATCACCGGCACCAAGGGCAAGAGCACGACCTCTTCTCTGCTCTACACAGTTCTGTCCAAATGCACTGACCGGCCTGCGCTTCTTGTGGGCAACATCGGTTTGCCTGCGCTGGACTATTACGGCTCCATCACAGATGACACCATCATTGTCTTCGAGATGTCCTGCCATCAGCTTGCCCATGCGGGAATTTCGCCCCACATCGCGGTCTTTCTCAATCTCTATGAAGAGCATCTGGACTACTATCAGACAATGGACAAGTATTTCCGGGCCAAGGCCAATATTACCCTGAACCAAAAGCCCGGCGACTATCTTTTCGTCGGAAACAATGTGCCCCCGCTGGATACCAAAGCAGCCAAAACCGTGATCTCCTACGACGATCCGATGCACTTTGACATGAAGCTCAAGGGCGAACACAACCAGTTCAACGCGCGCTTTGTCTATACCATCAGCACTCAGCTTTTTGGCTGCGATCCCGATAAGGTGCGTGAAGCTCTCGGCGAATTCACCGGCCTCAGGCATCGTATGCAATTTGCCGGAAACTATGACGGCGTCGATTATTACGATGATTCCATCTCCACGATCCCAGAGGCAGCCATCGCGGCGATCCGCAGCATCCCCAATGCCGGTACGATCCTGCTCGGAGGAATGGACAGAAATATAGATTACGACATCCTGATCGATTATATCCGGGAACACGGCGAGTACAATTACATTCTCATGTATAAGTCCGGCGAGCGGATCTACAAGGAAGTCGGCACACTTCCCTATTGCCGCTACACTGAGGATCTGCAGGGCGCTGTCGCTCTGGCTAAAGAGATCACGCCTTCCGGCAAAGCCTGCATCCTGTCGCCTGCAGCCGCATCCTACGGCTACTTCAAAAACTTTGAGGAGCGCGGCGACGTGTTCCAGCAGCTGGTCAAAAACTGACCTGCAGAAAGGACCGCCATGAAAGAAGCCACTACCCTCGCCTTCACCGGCGATATCGGTTTTGACCACTATATGCAGAATAGGTGGGAGGACGAAAACCTCATCGATCCCGCGCTGCTCGATGTTTTGACATCTTCCGATCACGTCATCGCGAACGTGGAAGGCCCGCTGGCCGGCGAAGATGCTGTCAGAGTCAAAGCCGCCGAAATGAGGCTGATGCACACGATCGACCCGAGAGCCGCTGTCGTGCTTGAGAAGATCCACGCCGATATCTGGAACCTCGCCAATAATCACATCATGGATGTGGGACCGGACGGACTTGAGATGACCTTGGAAGAAGCAAAAAAGCGCGGCGTCAGGACGATCGGCGCAGAGATGGACCTCGAAAGGGCGAAACGGCCGGTCATCCTCGACGAAGCGGGAGGCATCGGCCTTTTCGGCGTCGGCTATCAGCGAGGCTGTAAACCTGCAGGCCCCGACAAAGCCGGCTGCCTTAGCTGGAGCGACATGGACTCAATCGAGGAAGTCATAAGCGGGATCAAAAAAACATGCCGCTGGTGCGTCGTAGTCGCTCACGGCGGTGAAGAGTTTACGGCGATCCCCTCTCCTTACACCAGAGACCGCTATCTTAAGTACCTCGAAATGGGCGCCGACGTCGTCGTCTCCCACCACCCGCATGTTCCTATGAACTATGAGCTCGTCGGGGATAAGGCGATCTTCTACTCTCTGGGCAATTTCATTTTTGATACGCCTTACCAGCGCGCGCAGTTCAACACTGATAAGGGCATTGTCCTGCAACTGCACTTTACGAAAGACAGTTATTCCTTCACAGCTCATGGTCTTAAGATCGATCGCACCAATGAGCACATCGTGAGTGCGGATCTTCCGAAGATCTTCGTGGACATTCAGGAGGACGAGTACAACAAACTCATTCCTCTGGCCTGCAAAATGTTCATCGCCGCCACCAAGCGCCAGCAGGTCTTCCTTTATCCGGATAAATACAAAAACGCTACTGATAAGGACTGGGAAGAGAATCTTATGAATCCCAAACGCAGCGGCCGCGTGATCGGAGAAGGTCTGGACTTTCACATTATCTGCCCCATCGCCGAGAAGGCCGAAGAAGGTGCCTGGAAAGAGAGTTCCCTCGAAGGTGTGAAAAGTTTTATCCTGGAACAAATGTAACTGCCGTCTCCTGTAATCTGATAAAATGCCAAAAATCGGCTCCGCACTCAGTGCG
>DGTA01000076.1:0-3370 GCA_002394165.1 Lachnospiraceae bacterium UBA4348
TGCCCCAGCTGCTGATGAGCGCGGAAGCAGCCTCCGCCGCCTTCGAGGAAGTCAAAAAAGCGCTTCCGCAGGGAGACGGAAGCGCCAATCCGGTGATTCTGGCCACGGTACGCGGCGATATCCACGATATCGGCAAAAACATCGTGAAAGTGCTGCTGGAAAACTACGGCTACAAAGTGATCGACCTGGGACGGGATGTGCCGCCCGAAAAGATCGTGCAGGAAGCCCTTGAGAAAAAGGTGAAGCTGGTGGGCCTGAGCGCCCTGATGACCACCACGGTGCCTGCCATGGAGGAGACAATCCGTCAGCTGCACGAAGCCGGCGTGCCGTGCAAAGTGATCGTGGGAGGCGCGGTGCTGACCCAGGAATATGCCGATATGATCCACGCGGATGCCTACGGGAAGACCGCCATGGATACGGTGCGGTATGCGGACAAGGTTTTCATGGATGTTTGAGGTGTGACAGGGGACGTTTCTGTGTCACGAATAGATCTTCCTGCCTTTAGCGTCCGCTGCGCCTGAAAACCGATAGAAGAAGGTGTTGGTCACATCCCGCCACTGCCTGGCGTTTTCCAGCTGTTTTTCCATGCGCTCTTTGATGACACCGGCATCGGGCTCGGGGAAGGGCATCTTATCCAGTGTTTCGGCCATCTGCTCTGCCAGTTCGTACCCTGTAAAGTGATCGTCGTAGATACGCTGCAGCAGGGTGCGTCCGTCCTTCATGACAAAGTCGTAGTTCAGGCGGTGGAAGAATAGCAGGTATTCGTCCGGGCAGGTCTGCGGATCTTCGTATTTGTGCCTGATCTGCGGCGGATACTGGCTGACATAGCCGGTGCCTTTGGCGGTGCGGTCGATGCCGACGCCGTTCCGGTCCGCTTTTGTATAGGTTCCCCAGACCATGAATTCGTAGCCGTAGGGGTTCGCTCCGTAATGGTTTTCCGGGTTGATCATCCAGTTAAGTCCCAGGGGAGCGGTGTACAGCTCGTAGACCCGGCCGCTTTCCATAAGCAGTGAAGTCAGACGGTCAGTCAGATCTTTCTCAAATCCGTAGGTAAGGGCGCTCCAGCGGCGGATGACGGTCTCCGGATCGGTATCGGGATCCCAGGCAAAGCGGCCGTAGGCGTAGAGGTTCAGCATAGCAAAGGGATGGCCGGTCCAGTTGTCATCGCGGCCGAGATTGCTGACGGCGGCAACGGCGCTGACTTTCTCTTTTCCCATCTCATCAAAGAGCCGGCGCCACATGGGAGGCATCGCAAAAATGTCGATCTGCTGGCCGGTATACTCCTGTGCAAGCTGCAGCTCCATCCCCATCCGGGTATTATTCATGCCCACCAGCAGGGGAGAGACAGGCTCGCGCACCTGGAAATCATAGGGCCCGTATTTGACCTGGAGGATAACATTGTCATCGAACATGCCGTCCAGGGGCTGATAAAGATCGTAGGCCGCACAGGGCCGGTCCGTATCGGTATC
The DNA here is from genome assembly GCA_002394165.1 of Lachnospiraceae bacterium UBA4348. Taxonomy (GTDB): domain Bacteria; phylum Bacillota; class Clostridia; order Lachnospirales; family Lachnospiraceae; genus Merdiplasma. The sequence continues at coordinate 1,470 of DGTA01000076.1, forward strand.
GCGCCAGTCCTGCATGCAGTTGTAGACAAAGGCGCGCCAGACGAGAACGCCGCCGAAGGGCTTTAAAGCTTTGGCCAGCATGTTCGCGCCCTCGGCGTGGGTCCGTCCGTAGGCATTCGGGCCGGGACGGTGCTCCGAATCGGCTTTGACAAGGAAACCTGCCATATCCGGGATGGCGTGCCACACGTTCTGGGCAAGATGACTCCAGAAATCCGAGACTCTCAGGTCGAGAGGATCAGCGCTTTCCAGTCCGAACTGCAGCGGCAGTGAGAAATCGATGCTGATCATCAGGCGGACGCCGAAGGGACGAAGAAGATCCGCCAGGGCGGCGGTATCGGCCAGCAGTGAGCCGGGCAGCTGCTGAGCCGGCATGTGGACATTGACATTGTTGATGCACAGGACGTTGATCCCGGCTCCGGCGAGCATCCTGCCCAGGCGGCGGATGCGGTCAGGCTCATAACAGAAGGCATCGTCCTCAAACCAGATCGAGCGTCCGGCGTAGCCGCGCTCGATGGTGCCGTCCATGTTGTCCCAGCAGTCGATCATCCTGAGCGGATAACAGGGTGTGCGAACGCCCTTCGGCAAAGACTCGCCAAGCTCAAGAGCTTCGATCAGGGCATAGACACCGTAGAGTACGCCCCGGCGGCCGCCGCGGATCAGCACACCGCCGTCACTTTCGCTGATCTGGAAGGACTCGTCCATGGACGGATCCGTTTTGATTCCGACCTGCCTGCCGCAGCCGGAGGCGGCAAGATAGTTCTGGAGCTCGAAAAGAGCCATTTCCTCCGGCGTTTTACATTCCGAGGACGGCTCACGCGTCAGGGCTCGTTGCCAGCCCCGGCAGTCTCTCCAACCGCTCATTTTCCTTCCTCCTTTCCGGCAGCTTCGCGTTTTTCAGGATCAAAGACGATCACCTGGCTGGGAGCCGGGCAGGCCTCTTTGGTGGGCCGGCCGACAACAAGCCCGGTATCGACTATAGCGGCGCGGTCTAGCACCTCGTCCGTCATCCCCTCAAAGAAATCATCGATCATATAACGGTCATAGAGATCCATCCGGTGGGGGCACAGGACCTTCCGGAAGGGAAGATCGAGAATGTCGAGCATGTTCTTTCGAAGTGTCTGGACGGGCAGCGCCTCCGGGAAAAAGATCCAGGTGCAGGGATTGTAGTCATCCCCGGTAAGCAGCAGTTCCAGCTCCGGCACATACACCACCGCGGAACCGGGCGTATGGCCGGGACAGGGGATCACGCGGGCGGTCAGGCTGCCCAGGTCAAAGGTTTTCTCGCCGATGGGGATCCAGGTGCCCATCGGCTGCGCCAGGAAAGTCTCTTCATCAACCTGAATGCCTTTCGCAGCAGCATCCGCCAGTACCTTTTTGCGCCAGCGGATACCGGTGTACTCTGCGGCGGTCTCCAGTTCCGCTTCCTGGATGTAGACCGGATCGAACTCATACGCGCCGAGCGCATGGTCATGATGAGCGTGGGTCAGCACCAGACTGACCGGTTTATCCGTGATTGTGCGGATGTAGGAGGAGAGACTTCCCAGACCGTACCCCGCATCCACTAAAAGCGCCGCTTCTTCACCGACCAGGAGTGTGACACAAACATCCATCTCGTCCGCAATGTGCCAAACACCGGGCAGATATTCATTACTCTCGAATTTCATATGAGAAAACCTCCTGTCAGATGATCCTGAGATTGTTCATATGAAAAGGATAGCATAAAGCATTCTGCTTGCATATAGAGAAGTTTTTGAACAAGCGCTTGACGAGTGAGAACAAAAATGATATCATAATCAAGCTGACAGTTTGGCGCGCATCCGAAAGCGCACCGCAACAAGGAACTGTAAGCGAAATCGATGCGTGGCTCAGTTTGGTAGAGCGCTGCGTTCGGGACGCAGAGG
>DGTA01000076.1:3417-4659 GCA_002394165.1 Lachnospiraceae bacterium UBA4348
TTCGGGACGCAGAGGTCGCAAGTTCAAATCTTGTCGCATCGACACGAAAAAAGGAGTTCCGCAAGGGACTCCTTTTTTCGTGTCGATTTTACAGCTGTGTACTTGCGACCTTTTGACGGAGCGAACGCACCGTTCGGGCGCAGAGGGTGCGGTCGTCCAGTGGACGACCCTCGCGAAGCGAGGAGCACCGACCGAGCCGGCAGGCGAGACCGCAAGTTCAAATCTTGTCGATATAATGTTTATCATCCTGCTCTTTGCTGCATTTATCGGCTAATTATAATGATGAAATTGACCAGAATAAGATTGAAAAAACAGCCGATAAAGGAGTATAATGAATCCGTAAATAACTGACAGGTGGTGGCAGAATGAGTTTTATCTCAGTGAAAGAAGCAAGTGAAAAATGGGGAGTTACGGAGCGGGTCGTACGGCAGTACTGTGCTGATGGACGTGTTCCCGGTGCTTTTATTACGGGAAAAACCTGGAATATTCCGGATAACGCCCGGAAGCCGGGAAGAAAACCGAGACAGCGGTCAGTTCCCGAGGATCTTCTCGGGAGGCTTGTTCTTGAAAAGGAAAACGGAATACCCGGAGGTATCTACCATAAGGTTCAGATCGAACTTACATATAATTCCAATCACATTGAAGGCAGCCGGCTGTCACATGAACAGACCCGGTATATCTTTGAAACAAACACGATCGATGCTCCGGATGGCTCTGTGAATGTGGATGATATTCTGGAGACCGTGAATCATTTCCGCTGTATTGACCTGATGATTGATCAGGCGAAACGCCCTCTCACGGAAACGATGATCAAACAGCTTCATCTTCTTTTAAAAAGCGGTACGGCAGACAGCAGAAAAAGCTGGTTTGCAGCAGGTGACTATAAGAAGCTGGCAAATGAAGTCGGCGGCAGAGAAACTGCAGCACCGAAAGATGTCCCGAAGAAAATGAAACAGCTGATTGCAGACTATGAAAAGCTGGATAAAGCGGCTTTCGATGACCTGCTGGAATTTCATTATCGGTTCGAGTCGATCCACCCCTTCCAGGATGGAAATGGCCGCGTAGGAAGGCTGATTCTCTTTAAAGAGTGTCTTCGGAACGGAATTGTACCTTTCATTATCGAGGATGATATGAAGATGTATTACTATCGCGGCCTGCAGGAATGGAGAAACGAAAAAGGGTATCTTCGGGATACCTGTCTGGCGGCACAGGATCGCTTCAAGGCATATCTTGATTACTTCG
>DGTA01000140.1 GCA_002394165.1 Lachnospiraceae bacterium UBA4348
TGAGGGGTGAAGAAGATGGCGGAGAGGACGATGCTGGAGGCGGCGAAAGTCGCGCTGCAGATCACGGCGACCGAATACGATGAAGAGATTCAGGACTTGATCGACGCGGCGCTTCTGGACCTGAAGAGCCGGGGAATCCTGGTGGATTCTCTGGTGGAGGCGGAGGACAAGCTGCTCCTGCAGGCGGTGAAAACCTACGTGCGCGCGCACTTCGGAAGCCCTTCGGACTATGAGCGGCTTTGCGCCTCTTATGAGATGCAGCTGTGTCACATGATGCACGCGAGCGGATACACCGACTGGGGTGAGGAGGCGGGCGGCTGATGGTTAGAGCGGATGTCTGCACGCTGATCGCCGAAAACCCGAAGGCCCACGGGATCTTTGACGACCCGCAGGAGACCGGACGGAAGGTGTTCTGCACCGTGCGCAGCGTGACCCAGAGCGAAGTTTATCAGGCCCAGGCGGTCGGGCTGGCCCCGGAAATGAAGCTGGTGCTCGCCCATGCTTTTGAGTATTGCGGAGAGAAGCTGGTGGACTTTCAGGGAGGGCGGTATCGGATCCTTCGGACATATGTCAACGAAGGCGATCAGATCGAGCTCACCATTCAGCGCGAGGATGGGAACGCGGCGGAGGAGGGCTGACGATGTACGAAGATCTGAAGGCCGCTCTGCTGACGGCAACGACCATCCCCATGGCGGAGTATGAATGGGCGACCAAGCCCGCGGGGAACTATGGTGTTTTCCAGACAGATTTCAATCTCTACGACAACGGCGACGATTTCCACCAGGACACGGCGACCGAGGGGAGCATCGATCTGTACACCAAAGGGAACGCGCCTGCGGTCTGGGCGGAGATTGAGAGCATCCTGAACCGCGTCTGCGAGGGAGCATGGGAAATGAACATGCAAACTCTGGACAGCGCGAGCCGGATGCTTCATCGGGAATATGTGTTCCAGCTGGAGGCGTGAGCTGAAGGCTGGGCGGAAGATGGGAGGCGGCGAAGATGGCCTGGAGCATGAGCGCGACGGGGCTGGATGAGCTGGGAAGCATGCTCGGAAAGCTCGCGGACGGGGCCGAGGATGTGGCTTCGTACTCGCTGTATGAAGGCGCGGCCGTGATGGCCGGAGCCTTCGCCGGTGCGGCGGGATCCATCCGGACGGAGCCGTTCACCCATAAGAAGGCGAAGCGGCTGCCGTCGCCGGAAGAAAAGGCGGCTGTAGCCGGAAAGACCGGCATTGCGAAGTTCAACAAGAACGGAACGGAGGTCGATACCATTGTCGGCCTTGCCAAAAATGCCGGATATGTTCAGCTGGGGAACAAGACGAAACCCGTGGCAGTGATTGCACGATCCATTAACAGCGGAACCAGTTTCATGGCCAAGCAGCCTGTTTTTCGGAAGGCGGCCAGTACGGCCGGAGGGGCTTCTGAGCAAGCCATCATCAACAAGGCCGAGCAGATGCTGAGTGAGATTATCGGAAGTTAAGCCGCGGGATCCCAGACAAATTCTATGAGGAGGACAAGACCATGGCATATATCGGTATGAGGAAGCCGATCTTTGCACCGATCACAGCCCGCACCGACGGCGCCGCGATCACCTACGGGACGCCCCTGGTGCTGGGGACGGCGGTCAGCGCGAATCTGACCTTCGATGTGGCCGACAACCCCGACTATGGCGATGATGTGATCATCGACAACGACAAGGGCATGAACGGCTATTCCATCACCATGGAGACCAACAACATCACCCCCGAAGGCCGGGCGGCCTGCCTGGGGTGGAAGCCGGTCACCGGGACCGGAAGCTCTGTCACTCACTATGATGTGACGGACGCGGCTCCGCCCGAAGGCGGGCTGGGATATATCCGGGTGAGTATGTTCAAGGGCGTGCGGAAGTACGAAGCATTCTTCTTTCATGCCCTGCAGTGCAGCTCCGGCGGCGAGAACGCCTCCACGAAGCAGCGGCAGACTACCTGGAACCATTCCACCATCAACGCCAGCGGCATCGGTGTTTACATCGACAACTCTGGCGAGGCCAAGTATTTCAAATGGATGGAGTTCGAGAGCGAAGTGGCGGCCCTCAGCTGGATCTATTCCTGCTTTGGGGCTTCGGTTCCCGCAGGCGGCTAATGGTTTGAGGAGGACAGGGAGCTATGGACGGCTCCCTGTCCTCTTTTCGCATGAAAGGAGCAAGTGAAATGGAGAATATCACCCTGAAGATCGGAGATCGGACCGTCCCGCTCCGGTTCACCATGAGAGAATTCATTCAGATTGAGGAACAGGTTGGAAACCTGGGAGAAGTCAAGGAACTGCTGATGAAAGGGAAAAACCGCCTGCGGAATCTGGTGCGGGTGATCCTGATCATGGGCAACGCCGGCCTGAGAGAGGCCGGGGATAATGACGAGCTGACGGAAGAATGGCTGCTGGATCACATGGATCCTCACGCGCTGATGGCTTATCAGATTGGCGTGATCGCCTGCCTGACCAAGGAGGGCGAAAGCCAGGCCGTCCAGGAAGATAACGAAAACAACGAGCGGGATCTTGTGCTGGAGGAAATCGAAGCAAAAAAAGATCCCGTGAATTCACCTTCCGGCGAGTAATTCACTGGGGACTGGTCGCCGGACTTAGTTACACCGAGATGATGGAGATGGGGCCGGGGATGATCCTGGATCAGTACATCTGGCGCAGGGTTTACGATGACGAACAGCACGGCCTGAAACGGGAGGGATAAGAGTGGCAGACGTTAGCGTCAAGATGGGGGTCAGCGGGATCAGTCAATTCCGCAGCGAGATCAGTCAGGCGCAGAGCGCGGTCAAGACTTTTGACAGCGCCCTGAAGCTGGCAGACCGCCAGTTCAAGGCCACCGGCGACTCCCAGAAGTACATGCAGGACAAGACCGCCGCCCTGCAGGGCAAGCTGGCCGC
>DGTA01000002.1:0-17079 GCA_002394165.1 Lachnospiraceae bacterium UBA4348
TCTGCTCAAACTGTTCTCTGGAGTCTTTGTACTTGTGAACGGCACGAAGGATCGTGACAACTTCCTTCTTGGTGGGAAGGGGTACGGGACCGGAAACCTGTGCGCCCGTCTTCTTTAAGGTGTCGATGATCTTCTTTGCGAATGCATCCACGAGCTCGTGATCATAAGCTTTCAGTTTGATACGCATAACATTGTTTGCCATAAAAAAAGTCGCCTCCTATTCGCACTTTTCTCAGTACGACAAGCGGTGACTGTACACGCTTCCGTGTGTTTCTTCATTCTCTCACACGGCGTTTCCATTGCTTTGCTGCTTTTTCGCAGCCTAATGGACATTGGTTCTGTACAGTGACTTGTCGCCAGTTTTTACAACTTGACATTCGCTCCACGGAAAACCTGCGGAACCCCGCAGCAACCTCACGCTTCTACGCTATCAAGGTCACAACATCAGCAAGTATATCCGATAACAGTTCCATTTGCAACCGGAGAAAGAAAATAATTTGTTTCAGGATTGTATTTTATTTAGTACAATCTTTAATGTCATAGGTTTTTGACCGTGGATTGCATATAATGATGAAGTCTCTAAAGAGGCAGGGGGCCTTCCCCCGCACATCTGAAAGGAAATACCCATGAATAATGAACATTTCCCTTCGTCCGGTGTTCATCTGCCGGATGAGCGCGATATCCGCTATATGGAGGAGATCTCCTTAAACGCATGGCCCTCCGCCAAGGTGGAGCTCTATGACGGCTGGCTGATCCGCTTCTCGCACAATTACACCTACCGCACCAACGCGGTGGAACAGGTGGGCCGCTCTTCCATCCCCATCCCGGAGAAGGTGGAGTACTGCGAAAAGGTATACCGGGATCTTGGCACGCCCTGCCATTTCAAGATCAGCCCTCTGATCGATCCCTCCTTCGACGGCTATCTGGCTTCCCGCGGCTATGAGATCCGCCATGTCACCCAGGTGATGACGATGGATCTTTCCCGGGCGAACCTGTTAAAGCCCCTCGAGACGGAGTACGAGTTTGAGAACCGGCTCGGTCTTCCCTCATGCATCCATTACCCGGACGGCGTCGACGTGCGCCTCCAGTCCTTCATCACGGATGATTGGATAAGGGGCGTGTTCCATCTGAACGGAACCTGCGAGGAGATCCTCCTTGCCACGGTGCCCTCCATGTTCAAGGCCATCCCCAAGCGCACCATTGTCGCGAGCGTCGAGATCGACGGGAGGATGGTGGCCTCGGGCCTTGGCATCTGCGACCGGCAGTATGTCGGGCTTTACGCCATCTACGTATCCGCCTCCTGCCGGCGAAGGCATTATGCCCGGTCCGTCTGCAGCGCCATCCTCTCCCAGGGGGCCGCTCTCGGTGCCGACCGCTCCTACCTGCAGGTCGTGAAAGGGAATATCCATGCCAAGAGTCTTTATCTGTCCCTGGGATTTGAGGATTTCTACACCTACTGGTTCCGGAGCACCCGGTAGGCTGACAGTTTGATTTCCATTATATAATAAGAAGAAACCAGTGAAAAAGGAGCCATTGCCATGTGGATTGCCGATAAATGGAAAGATTATGAAGTGATTGACACCCAGAATGGGGAAAAGCTCGAGCGCTGGGGGCGCTACCTGCTGATCAGGCCCGATCCCCAGGTGATCTGGGATACGGGAAAGAGCGCCCGCGGCTGGAATTCGCCGAACGCTCATTACCACCGCAGCGCAAAGGGCGGCGGGGAATGGGAATTCTTCGACCTGCCCGACCAGTGGTCGATCGCCTACGGCGGCCTCACCTTTCACCTGAAGCCGTTCAGCTTTAAGCACACCGGACTGTTCCCCGAGCAGGCCGTCAACTGGGACTGGTTCGGAGGCCTCATCCGGGAGCGCATCCGCAGGGATCCCTCCAGGCCGGTCAAGGTACTCAACCTCTTTGCCTACACCGGCGGGGCCACCCTCTCGGCCGCCGCGGCCGGCGCAGCCGTGACCCATGTGGACGCCTCCAAGGGCATGGTTGGCTGGGCCAAGGAAAATGCCGCTGCCTCCGGGCTGGGGGACGCCCCCATCCGCTACCTGGTGGATGACTGCCGCAAATTTGTCGAGCGCGAGATCCGCAGGGGCAATCACTACGACGCCGTGATCATGGATCCGCCCTCCTACGGGCGGGGACCCAAGGGTGAGATCTGGAAGATCGAGGAGAGCATTTTCCCCTTTATCCGGCTGTGCGCCTCGCTTCTTGGCGACGATCCGCTCTTTTTCCTGGTCAACTCCTACACGACGGGGCTTGCGCCTTCCGTGCTGACCTACATGCTCTCCCTGGCATTAAAAGACCGGGGAGGCAGCGTGGCCTCCTCGGAGCTTGGTCTCCCCGTCACACGGACGGGTCTTGTTCTTCCCTGCGGCGCTTCCGGCCGCTGGCAGGGCCGTATCTGATCCTTTTCTTTAATCAGCCAGAAGCTTCGCGGCTGCCGAGGGCAGCTGCGAGATATCGCCGATCACCGCGTCCGCGCCCGAAGCGGTGCCAAACCCGTAGGCGGCGTGGACGAAGGGAAGGCCGGCCGCTATGGCGCTGGCCTGGTCTGTGGCGGTATCGCCCACATAGATGGCCCTGTCCAGGCCGTTCCGTTCTTTCAGCAGCACGATGTTGCGGTCCTTCTCCTGCCCGGTCCTCCCGAAACATTCCGTATCTTCAAAATATCTTACCAGTCCGCTCCATTCAAGAAAGCACTCGATATATCCGTCCTGGCAGTTGCTGACGATATACAGGCCGTAATCCTTCTTAAGCTCCTTGAGTGTCTGCTCCAGTCCTTCATACACCTGTCCGCCGTTCGTCTTAAGGTACTCCACCTCGAAATCACAGCAGGCCGCCGTCAGCTCGCCGCGCTCCGGCTCCTTCACCATCGGAAAGAGCTTGTTACCGATCGCTGTCATGGTCAGGCCGCAGGCTCCCCTCAGGTCCTCCTCCGTCAGCTCCAGATCCAGATCCGGCATCCTTTCTTTTACGCAGATATTCCAAGACTGTGCGATCTTTTCGCAGGCATCCCACAAGGTTCCGTCCAGGTCAAAGATGATCCCTTTTTTCATATAGTACATTCTCCTTTTCCGGTCTGTCATACTTCGACCAGGCGCATGATCCGGTCTGCCCCGGCGTGAAAGACCAGCTTTGCCTTCTGGTCCATCTTTGTCTTCTGTGCGTTGATGATCACCAGGTTTTTTCCCTTGAACCGCGAGGCGAGCACCTGGGCGGGACCGGACACAAGCTTGCATCCCCCCACGATCAGGCAGTCGGCCCTGTCGATCATCTCCAGGGCGCCCTCCATGGCCTGTTCAGGCAAAAGCTCCCCGTACAGCGTGATCATCGGGCGCAGCATCCGGTGGCATACCGGGCACTGCGGGATCTGTCCCCTGCCTGCATAGATCAGGTCCGATGAATACGTGGTATGACACGAATCGCAGCTGCACTCAAGGGCTGTTCCGCAGATCTCCTTGACATTCACGCTGCCTGCTTTCTGGTGCAGTCCGTCCACGTTGAGAGTGATGATCCCCTCGAGCAGTCCTGCTTTCTCAAGCTGCGCCAGCTTACGGTGGGTCTCCCCCGGCTCGGCGCTTCGCACATCGACCCTGCGGCAGTAATAGGTGAAGAATGCCTCCGGCTCCTTAAGAAGGCACTCGCGGCTGAGCAGGTATTCCGCATCGTATTTCCTGGCCTTCTTTGTCTCCTGCAGGGTGACTCCCCGAAGGGACCTGAAATCTGCGATGCCGCACTGGGCGGAGATTGCCGGTCCCGAAAGGAAGACCGTATGCTCACTTGTATGGATGATCTCATTAAGCATGCCGATCTTGCTTTTTGTATCTGTCTGCGTCATGTTGTTTCCTCTTCCTCCGGATCTTCCACATTCAGGTATACATCCTCACGGCGGTGGAAGCCGCTGCTGATGATCTCACTGTCCATATTCTTTGCGGTCACGGCCACCGGCTCGATACAGTAGGCCGGGATCTCACTGCTTCCGTCATTGATCGTGTCCGTCACGACGATCGGTGAATCGGCGGACGTGATATCGGTTCCGGAGGCCAGCGCGACTGCCAGCTCGGCGGCTGCCTTCGCCTCCTCATCCACGCTCTTGAAGACCGTCATGACCTGGGTGCCTTCCATGATCCGCTGGCAGGCCGACAGCTCCGCGTCCTGCGCCACCACCGCCGCCTTGCCGGCGAGGCGGTGCTCGGCCAGGGCCCTGATGGCCTGGCTTGCCAGGTCGTCGTTGCCGCACATGATCCCGTCCACGCTCCCGAACTTCTCGAGCCCTTCATTGACATAGTCAAAGGCGAGCTCCGCGAGCCAGTTATTGCAGTAGGCGGAGTAGATGATCTCCAGGTCCGATCCCTCGAGGGACTGCGTCAGACCCTCCTGGATCTGGGTCACGTTGTGGTCGGAGGCCGATCCGTGGATCGCAAACAGCTTTCCTCCGTCCGGCAGGGCCTCCTTGAGGGCCTCTCCCATCAGCCAGCCCACCTTACGGTTATCGAAGGAAATGTAAAGATCCGTCCCGGCGTCCAGGATAAGGCGGTCATAGCTGATGACCTTTATCCCGACAGCCTTCGCCTCCGCGATCACCTCTTTCAGGGCCGTGCCGTCGATGGCGATTATGACGATCACATCCATCTTCTTTTTGATAAAATAGCGGATCTGGGCGATCTGTTCCTCCACGATGCCGTTCGCGTTCTGGATGTTCACGTCCGCCCCCAGGCTCTCAGCCGTGGAGACAAACACATCCCTGTCCCTTGTCCAGCGCTCGATCACGAAGGAATCGAAGCTGAGCCCGATCTGGTATCTTCTGCTCTCCGGGACCTTTTCCGGCGCCTTGGCGCTGTCCGTCTCCGGCTTGCCGGCGCACCCTCCCAGCAGCAAGGCCGCCAGCAGGATCCACAACGGGAGGAGGCATCTTGCCCTTCTTTTCCTCTTTAAAGTCTTTCGGATCATTGGTCACCCCCGTGCCTTTTCGAGGCTTCCGCCCTGGCTCTCCCGGTATTCCCTCGGGCTCATGTCCATCTGCTTCCTGAACAGGCGGCTGAAATAATTCGGATCGGAATAACCCACCATGATGCTGATCTCCTTGATGCTGAGGTTCTCCTCGCGCAGAAGCTGCCTGGCCTTGTCGATCCGGATCTTTGTCAGGTACTCGATAAAGTTCTGGCCTTCCTCTTCCTTGAACAGCTTGCTGAAATAATACGGGCTGACATTGACCTCGCGGGAAACGTCGTCGAGGGAGATATCCCGTCCGTAGTTTTCTTTTATGTAGGCTTTGGCCTTCGAGACCACCGTCTCGGACTGCTCCTCGCGCTTGTTGCGGATGGACAGGCACACCGCCGTCAGTTTTTCCATCATCCAGCTGCGCAGCAGCTCATACCGCTCAAAGGCGCAGACCTCTGTGAGGTAGCTGTTCCTCATCTCAAATCCGTAGTTCATGGTGCCGGCCCGGAAGGCTTCCTTCTCGGCAGTGATCACGTACTCGAGCACCTTCAGGCGGATATTGTCGCGGTTGTCGGGATAGCGCCTGAGCATCCAGTCGAAGAACAGATCCGCCTGGATCCTCATGCCTTCCACATCTCCGCGGTGGATGCAGGCGAAGAGCTGCCTCTCTGTCTCATCCGGGAAATCTCCCTCGTAGAAGCCCTTCGTGACCAGGTCGTTGGTGTGGATGACCCTCGAATCGCTCTCCTGAAGGGCCTGAAGCGCTTCCTGGTAGGACAGGCGCAGTTCGTCTGTCTTATGGACGCGGCCGATGCCGGCCCGGAACTTCAGTCCCAGCTTCTCCTCAAGCCTGCCGGTGATCCGCCTGGTCTCCTCGATCACGCGGATGCGCTCCTCGTACTCGAGCTTCTCCTGCTCGCAGGGTGTGATCACCACGATCCTGTTGGAGATGGCGCTGCCGATCATGCACTTGCGGAAGGATTTCACGATCGCCCTGAACTGGTTCTGGAATTCCTGGTTCTGGACCCCGATCCCGACCGGGCTGAAAAGCTTCCCGTCTCGGACCTCTGAGCCGAACCAGTAGACGGTCACGAACCCGTTCTCCTCGGTGATGTCGAGCAGTTCCTTATAGTACTGGAAGTCCTGCATCTCACCCGGCATCATGATCATACCGACCAGTCCGTTCTCCACGACCGGGATGATGGTCTCAAGCTTTTCCTGCACCTTGAGCTGGTCCGAGCGCCGCTGTCTCATGGAATCCACGCGGTTCATCGCTTCCTGGGTCACCGAGAGGAACGTGCTCCGGCTCACCGGTTTGGTCAGGTACTTCTCGACTCCCAGGGAGATCGCCTCCTGCGCGTAGTCGAATTTATCATAGGCGGAGATCACATAGCACTGGGCGGTCTGGTTGAAGCGTCTGATCTCCCGGAGCGCCTCGATCCCGTTGATGCCCGGCATCTGTATATCCATGAAGATAATATCCGGATGAAAATACTCCGCCAGCTCGATCGCCGCCCTGCCGGAGCGTGCGGTCTCGACTTCCAGCTGATCCGGAAAAGCTTTCAGCGCCATATTTTTCAGGGATTCTACCATGAGTCCCTCGTCATCCGCGATCAGTATCCTGTACACGTTTCTCCTCCTGGCCCTGCCCGGGCAGCAATATGGTTATCTCTGTTCCCATCCCCCGGCCGTCGCTGTGGATCGACAGCAGGTCGCTCCTGTCATAGTAAAGCTGCAGCCGGTTGATCACGTTGGCAAGCCCGATCCCGGTGGATCCGGACGGCTGGTCTTTGCCGGCCTGGCTGCCCTTTCCCTCCATGACGGCTGCGATCTGATCCCTGGTCATCCCCGCGCCGTTATCCGAGATCATGATGCTCAGGCCGCCTTCGGTCTCCTCCGCCACAAGGCGGATCAGGCTTCCCGGAAGCATGTCCCGGATCCCGTGGGTCACCGCATTTTCCACCAGGGGCTGGAGGATCATGCCGGGCATGACATAATCGCCGCGGTCAGTCAGGATCTCCTTTTCATAGGTGATATCTCCGGCGAACCGTACATTGAGGATGTAGATGTAGTTGTCGACCGACTCGATCTCCTCGGCCAGGGTCGATTTTCCGTCCGAGTGTTTGACGTTATAGCGGAAGAAATCCGCCATCCTCTCGAGGAAAACGCCTGTCTGGTCCGCGTCCTCCATCATGGCCAGCTGAGCGCCGGCGTTCAGGGAATTGAAGAGGAAATGCGGATTGATCTGGGCCTGGAGGAACTGGAGCTGGGCCTCCTTTAGGCTGGCCTCCATGGACAGTTCGCGCTGCTTGAGCCTGGCTTCCGTCTCCATACCGGTGCGGATGGCCGCGATATAATCGCGGATACTGGAGAGCATCTGGCCGAAGGTTCTGGTGACGACGCCCACCTCGTCCTCTGTGATCACCTGGGGCAGCTCCACATCGAAATGGCCCTCCGCCACTCTCTCGGCTGCCTCCGACAGGGTGCTCAGCGGCCTGAACAGGTACCTCACCGTCATCAGGACGACGGCAATACACAGCCCGAACACCAGGAACATGACGGCAAGCGAAATGGCTTCCATCCGTCCCATCGCCCGCAGAAGATTCTGGTAATGCTCCGAGTTGAGGGCAAACTGGCGGTTATTGAGTTCCCCGATATAGCTGTTGATATACCGGAACAGGGCGCTCTCCTCCTCGTACATGGATTTGTAGCGCTCCACGTTCCGGCCGCGCTTGGCCTGGACCGTCTTGTCAGCCACCTGCAGATAGGTCTCCGACATGGAACGGATGTTTTTCTCGAGCATCCTGATGTCGCTGTCCATGTTCCGGCTGTTCAGCAGGGTGATCATCTCCCTGTAATTCTGCGTGTGCCGGTAATAGTTCTCCAGTGCGGCCGAGCTTTTGGTGCTCAGGTACTCATAGACGCTCTCCTCCACCATCTCGAGCTGGTCCGTCAGCTCCTTGTTGGTCACGTTGGTGGCGAAGACGGAATCGATCTGCCTGACCATCCGGTTGATCCTGGAATAGATGACCAGATTGGCAGACATCATTATAGCCATCATCAGTGCGATCAGGCCTACCAGTCTTATCTGTATGGAATTTCTTCCCAGTCGTTTAGTCATCTTTCCTCTTCCCCGCAGGATAACTTTTTCACTTGCTGATCATCTCGATCCCGATCGTGAAGTAATTGCTAACATTTCCGAGTGCGCAGTATTCGTCCAGCGCGCTTACGCAAAGCCTGCCGATCTCTTCCGAATCCACCTTCAGGGTGGAATCCACAACGCCCTTCCCGATGGCGTCCAGCACTTTTTCCGAGGCGTAATACCCGATCACGGTCACCTCGCCCACCTCGTTGAAGTCCACCAGCGCCTGGCTGGCGCACTCGGTAGCGGTCAGGTCCAGGCATACGATCACATCCGGCATCCGGTTCCGGTCCAGGAAAATGTCGCGGATCCCTTCCTCCGCCTCAAAGCTGTTGGCCGCGTTCATCTCGATATGGTCGATGCTGACCTCCTGGCCCGCATCTTTCCCCGTTTCAACCGTTTTAAGGAGCTGCGAGTAGGTCAGGCTGCCCCCGTTGTCCTCATAGGTGCCGCTTCTTAAGACGAGCACCCTGCCGGATGCGCCGTCAAGCACGTCCAGCACGCGGCTGCCGTAGATCTCGCCCATCTGGTAGCTGTTGACGCCGATAAAGCTGACACGGCGGCTCGCACTGTCATCGTTGAGGACCGTGACCACCGGTATCCCTTCTTCAAAGGCTTCATCGATCAGCCCGGTCATCCCGGCCTCCCGGTCAGGATGGAGTATGATCCCGTCCGGCCTGGCCGCCGACGCGATCTCCATGCACTCCGACGCGGAATACCCTTCCGGGAGATCCGCCCCGACCCACTCCAGGTAGACCTTCTGCCTCGCGGCCTCTTCCCTGGCGCTGGCATAGATGGTCTGCCACTGCTGAGACCGGTCTTCGCTTACCAGCATATAGTGCCGGTCATATTCTTCCATGCTGCCGCCGGAAAGGGATGCCTCCTTAAGCTCCCGGTCCGCATACAGCCACAGGCCCCCCATCAGGATGGCTGCGAGAGCGATCAGGATCCCCGACATAATAAATGTTCTTTTCATAATCCCCGCTGTCGTTTCAGAAAGACTAAAATGAGAAAGCTGCCGCAGCAGATGGAGCACATCTGCCGCGACAGCCTGATTTTACCAGAACATTCTGTAATTGTGAAGTCTTCGCCTCTGAAGATCACTCAGCGGTCTTCTCAGCGTAGGTCAGCACGAAGTATCCGAGCGGAGTCCATGCAGCATGTTTGATGTTCTGCTTGATGCAGTACTGCTGAGTATACCAGTAGATCGGGCATACCGTGAAGCCGCCTTCACCAAAGAGCATCTGCTCGGCCTGATCCAGGAGCTCATCACGCTCTGCGCTGCCCGGAAGAGCCTTGGCCTGGGTTACCAGATCGGTGTACTCATCGTTGACCCAGTTGCCGTAGTTGTAGCTGTTTCCGTTGGTGAACAGCTCGATGTAGGTGCTGGCATCGTCGTAGTCGGCGATCCATCCGAGTCTGGCCATCCCGAACTCACCAAGGCTGAGGTTGTTGGTGTAGGTCTGCCATTCGGAGTTGTTCAGGGCAACATCAAGGCCGAGTACGGAAGAAACGTCCGCCTGGACAGCCTCAGCGATAGCCTTGTGGGTGTCGCTGGTGTTGTACTCATAGTCGATGGTTGCGGATGCGTCATAACCGTCGGCAACTGCTTCCTCAAGCAGCTGAACAGCCAGATCGCAGCGGTCTGAGTAAACGCTCAGGTCGTAGTCCGGATACATCTCGGAAAGAGCGGTGTACATTCTGTCGGGATAGACATCTGTCCAGTTCTCGCCGTCGTTGGTGGTGATGCCGGCAGCCACGATGCTGGAAGCCGGAGTCTGTCCGCCCTGGGAAACGTTCTCGACGATGTTGTCGCGGTCGATGCACAGGGTGATGGCGGCACGTACTCTCCAGTCCGGAATGTTGTCGCAGCTCAGGTACAGATAATAGGTTCCGATCTGGTCAGCGGTATGAGCATCGCCGGATGCGATCAGAGACTCGATCTGGTCAGCGGGCAGAGTGTCGAAGAAGTCATACTCGCCGCCCTGATAGGAGGAGAGCTGCTGGGTCTGGTTGTCGCTCAGGTACCATCTGATCTTGTCGGGGCCTACCGCGTCGAGGTTGTAGTAGCTCTCGTTGACGCTCATCTCAAGATAGCTGTCATGCACCCAGTCGGTCAGAATGTACGGTCCGTTGACAACGATGTTTTCCGGATTGGTCCACTCGTTGCCGAACTCCTCGATCACGTCCTGGCGAAGGGGCATCAGGGCTGCGAAGGAGCAGATACCCATGAAGTACGGGCAGTCAGCTTCCAGTTTGATCTCAAGGGTCTTGTCGTCAACAGCGGTGATCCCGAGCGTGTCGGCATCAGCTTCGCCTGCCTGGATGGCAGCTGCGTTCTCAACGATGCCGTCGAGCATGTAACCGTAGTCGGCTGCGGTCTCGGGATTGACGATCCTCTTCCAGGAATACTCGAAGTCGGCAGCTTTGACCGGCTCGCCGTCACTCCAGAAAATGTCATCGCGAAGATGGAAGGTGTAGGTAAGACCGTCTTCGGAAACATCATAGGATTCCGCCTGGCCCATGTCATTGGCCAGCAGGTCTACGTACTCGGTTCCGTCGCTGGCTGCCGGGGCATCCGTCGGAACATATTTGACCAGACCTTCAAACATATGCGTTGCATAGGTGGCGCCGTCCACAGAAGATTCCAGGTTGGGATCGAGCGTCTCGGGTTCGGAAGCGATGCAGGCGTTGATGACAGTCTCTTCGCCTTCAGCTGCATAGACCGGTGTGAATGCCGCCGCACAAAGGGAAGCAGCAACGGCCATAGCTAAGACCTTTTTCATTGTTTTTCCTCCTTTTATCTCCAGGCTTTCTGCCTGATATTACTGTTGTGGGTATCCGAAACCCCACAGGATTCAGTATAAGACCTTTCATGCCCCTGCGTCAAGCATGTGGCAGGCCGCATAGTGGCCGGGAGCGTGTTCCTTCAGCTGCGGCATCTCGCGGGCGCAGCGCTCTGTCGCGTAGGGGCACCTGGTATGGAAACGGCAGCCCGAAGGCGGATTGAGCGGACTGGGGATATCTCCCTGGAGAAGGATCCTGCTCCTTGTCCTGTTCTTTTCCGGATCCGTCAGCGGCACCGCCGACAGAAGCGTCTGGGAATAGGGATGGATCGGATGGGCGCAGAGCTCATAGCTCTCGCCCAGTTCCACCAGGCATCCCAGGTACATCACGCCGATCCGGTTGGAGATGTGCCTGACGACCGAAAGGTCATGGGCGATGAACAGGTAGGTCAGGCCGATCTGTGCCTGAAGGTCCTCAAGCATGTTCACCACCTGGGACTGGATCGATACGTCCAGCGCCGAGATCGGCTCATCGCAGACGATGAACTGCGGCTCCACCGCCAGAGCCCTGGCGATGCCGATGCGCTGCTGCTGTCCGCCCGAGAACTCGTGCGGGAAGCGGTTGGCGTGCTCCGAATTGAGTCCGACCCTGGTCAGCAGCTCGCTGATCCTGTCGGCTCTGTCCTGTTTGCCCGGATAAAGCTTATGGATATCCAGGGCCTCCCCGATGATCTCCCCGACCGTCATGCGCGGGTCGAGGGACGCGGAGGGATCCTGGAAGATCAGCTGCATCTTGCGCCGGTAGGGCTTCATATCCACCCTGATGTTCTTTTCACTGTCATAGATGGTCTGGCCGTCATAGATGATCTTACCCGACGTGGGGCTGTACATCTGCAGGAGCGTGCGCCCGTAGGTCGTCTTTCCGCAGCCGGACTCTCCCACCAGGCCGAGGGTCTCTCCTTCATAAATGTGGAGGGATACATCCTGCACCGCCTGGACATGGCTGGTCTTGAAAAAGCCGCTGCTGACGGGAAAGTATTTGCGAAGCTTAACGGTCTCCACCAGTTTTTTGCGTTCCCCGCTCATTTGGTCACCTCCCCTGAAGAGAGTTCTTTCATCTCTTTGATATGCAGCCAGCACGCCGATTTATGGTCATCCCCGACCGTCACCATGGGAGGCTGCTTTGTCAGGCAGACCTTCATGCAGTGTTCGCAGCGCGGTCCGAAGGCGCATCCTTTGGGCGGATCTAAAAGGTCCACCGGCGTTCCCTCGATGGGGATGAGGCGCTTGCCCTTCTCATCGTCCAGATTCGGCATGGAGCGAAGCAGGCCTCTTGTATAGGGATGGGCCGGGTTGTAGAAGATGTCGTCCACGGTCCCCTGCTCCATCACATGACCCGCATACATGACGGTGACGAAATCGCAGATCTCAGCCACCACGCCCAGGTTGTGGGTGATGAAGATGATCGCCATTCCGGTCTGTCTCTGCAGGTCCTTCATAAGCTCCAGGATCTGGGCCTGGATGGTCACGTCCAGGGCCGTTGTCGGCTCGTCGGCGATCAGCAGCTTCGGGCTGCAGATGAGCGCCATGGCGATCATGGCTCTCTGGCGCATGCCGCCCGAAAATTCATGCGGATACTGGTCGATCCGCTTGTCGGCGTTGTTGATGCCCACCAGCTCGAGCATTTCGATGGCCTTTTTCCTGGCCTCCGCCTTGGAGATCTCTTTATTATGGCAGCGCAGGGCTTCCATCAGCTGGTCTCCGATCGTATAAACGGGGTTGAGGCAGGTCATCGGGTTCTGGAAGATCATGCTGGCCTTGTTGCCCCTGAATTCCCGTTTCTCGCTGTCGCTGTAGGCGAGCAGGTCCTCCCCGTCGAAGGTGACCTTTCCGCCCACGATCCTGCCCGGTTTCTGGAGCAGGCCCATGATCGAGTAGGCTTCCACGGATTTGCCCGATCCGGATTCTCCCACGATGCCCATCACTTCATGCTCATGGATCTGGTAGGAGATGCCGTCCACCGCCTTTACCTGTCCAGCGTGGGTAAAGAAGGTGACCTTCAGTCCGTCCACGTCCAGCAGGATCTTGTTGTTCTTTATCATGGCAGCTCGCTCAGCGGCCGTCATTTTCTTTTCGCTTGTCTGATTCATGGCTTCGTTATTCATCGTGCACCCCCCTTAACTCTTCAGCCGCGGATCAAGCGCATCGCGCAGACCGTCGCCGACCAGGTTCAGTGTCAGCACGATCAGGCTCAGCAGGATCGCGGGAAACAGCAGTCTGTAGGGGAACAGGAGGAATGTCTCCTTCGCGTCGGAGCACAGAGATCCCAATGAAGCCATCGGAGCCGAGACGCCCAGTCCCAGGTAGGAAAGGAACGACTCCAGGAAAATGGCGGAGGGGATCTGCAGGCAGGTCTGGATGATCAGCTGGCCCACGCAGTTGGGAAGAAGATGTCTTTTTATGATCCTTCCGGGGGAGGCGCCGAGCACTCCGGCCGCCATGACAAATTCCTGCTCTTTAAGCTGGAGCACCTGGCCGCGGATGATCCTGGCCATTCCGACCCAGTAAAGAAGCGCGAACGTGATGAATATGCTCACGATACCGACGCCCAGCGTGCTCAGGGCCCTGGAGACGGGATCCTTGCCCGCGTCGAACCAGGCCTGCAGCGGGGCTTTGAGCACCACCTGGAGCAGAAGCACGATCAGAACATCCGGGATGGAGTAGATCAGGTCGACGATACGCATCATGACAAAATCGACCTTTCCGCCGGCAAATCCGGAGATCGATCCGTAGAGTGCCCCGATGATCAGAACGATCAGCGCGGCGGCCACACCGATGATGATGGAGACTCTCGCCCCGTACATACATCTGGCCAGCAGGTCTCTTCCCTGGGAATCCGTTCCGAACACATGCGGGAAGACTCTCTTGGAAAGCTTCAGCTCCTGGGCTCCCTCGGCGGGCTCGGAGGTCGTCTCGATCGGGGTGACCTCTTTATAAGACTTCGTCTCTTCATCCCAGTCCTTGTCCTTGCCGTAGTATACAGCCGGGTCGGAGTCGGAGTCCACGACCAGCGTCGCTTTCTCGATGGTCTTGTCCACGTGGAAAGCATAGGTCTGAGAGCCTTGTCTGATAAACCAGTCTCCCTTGCGGATCGCCGAGAGGGATCCGGCGTTGAGCGAGGTGGCATAGACTGCGTCCGCCTCATTCTCAAGCAGCGTGATCACCATCTGCTCCGTCGGGGAATACTCCATCGGCCCAAGCTTCTGGGAGCTGCGGTACTGCTCTTCGTAGCTGTAATCGATGAACATCGGGCCGATAAAGGAAAAGATCAGGATAAGGATAAACACGATAAGCGCGCCGACGGAAACGGGGTTCGAGCGGAACCTCCTCCAGGCGTCCTGCCAGTAAGACACGCTTTTGTGCATCTGTACCATGGAAGCCTTCTCGTCCTCCGCGGCCTGCGAAAAATCCTCTCCTGCGTACTGATTCAGATCCAGGATCTGGTCCGTATCAGTATGAAATACCTGAAACGCTTTCTTTCCTGTCATCTTATCAGTCTCCTTTTTTCGTGATGTTGATTCTCGGGTCGACGATCTTATAAGCGATATCCACCACCAGATTCATGATGACGATCAGGGCCGCCAGAAGAAGCGTCGTGCCCATGATCACGGGATAATCCCTGTTGAGGATGCTTGACACGAAATAGTTTCCGAGCCCCGGAATGTGATAGATCTGCTCCACCACCAGCGCGCCGGTGATGATGCCCGCCGTCAGCGGTCCCAGATAGGTGATCACGGGGATCAGTGAATTGCGCAGGGCATGCTTGAAAAGGACGACCCGGGTCTTCAGGCCCTTGGCGTTCGCCGTCCGGATATAGTCCTGGCTGATGGAATCGAGCATACTCGTCCTGGTCAGCTTGGCGATACGGCACATCGGGTTAAGAGCCAGCGTCAGCACCGGCATGACGTAGGCCCCGAAGGTCTCGAGCGAATTGGACTGGACCGGAAGCCAACCCAGCGTCACGCCGAATTCAAACAGGCACAGGGTCGCCACCACAAAGCCGGGCATCGCGATGCCCATGGTGGTGATCACCCTTAATATGTTGTCGATCCATCGTCCCCGGTAGTACGCCTGCAGGACGCCCACGGGTATGCCGATGATCACCGCCACCAGGAGTGCGAGCAGGCCGATCTTCATCGAGAGCACAAACTTGCCCTGTCCGAAGAGGATCTTTGACACACTGGTCCCCTCCTGCATCTTCAGGGAAACTCCCATATCGCCCTTTGCCAGGTTCTTGAGATAGTTTCCGAACTGTACGATCAGCGGTTTATCCAGCCCGTACTTAGCGTTTGCGAGCGCAATCTGCTGCGGGGTGGATTTCTCCGTCATGAACGGGCTTCCGGGGATCGCATTCATCAGGAAAAAGGTGATGGCGGCCACCAGAAGAAGCGTCAGGACGGAAATTGCCATTCTCTTTAGCGTGTATCCGAGCATATCCATGTCGTTGACAACCTTCCCTCCAAAAAATTTGTCCGCGGCAATGTCCGCCGCGGACCTGACTAAACTATACTATCACTTTAAAGCATCAAAGGCAAGTAGTGGGGTGAGTCACCGCCCGCACTCACCTTATTTCTTAACGCCAAAACGATAAGCGGTAACGGTCTTTGCCGTCTCTCCAGCCTTCAGCAGCGGGGAGGCGAAGCCTTCCTGGTTGATGGAATTGGGATAGAACTGGCTCTCCAGGCAGAAGCCGCTCCTCTTGTTGTAGACGGCGCCGTTCTTGCCCTTCATTCCGTCCGGGATAAAGTTGCCGGCATAGAACTGGAAGCCGGGAAGGTCGGTATAGGCTTCCATGCAGATCCCGGTCACGGGGCTGAAGGCCTCGGCAAATTTAACGCACTCGCCCTTTTCTTCCTTGATCACAAAGTTGTGGTCATAGCCGCCGACGAAGGTCAGCTGCTCAAAGTCCGCGTCGATGTCTTTTCCGATCTGCCTGAAGGAGGTGAAATCCAGGGGAGTTCCCGCCACCGGTGCGATCTCCCCGGTCGGGATGGCCTGGTGGTCATGGATCGGCGTGTAAGTGGGAGCCTCCAGCTTCAGCATGTGATCCAGGATCGATCCGCTCTCATGGCCGCCCAGGTTGAAATAGACATGATTGGTCATGTTGGAGACGGTATCCGCGTCGCTTTGCGAGCAGTACTCCAGGCTCAGAGTGTTCTCATCATCGAGGGTGTAGGTGACCGACGCGCAGAAGTTTCCGGGATATCCCTGCTCCATGTCCGCATCCTTAATGGAGAAGACCACCGCGTTCTTCTCTTCGTCCGCCGCAGCGTCCCACACGCGGCTGTCGAAGCCGTTGTTGCCGGAATGAAGGTTGTTGTCATTGTCATTGATGTCGAGCTGGTATTCTTTTCCGTTGATCACGAAGCGTCCGTTCTGAATGCGGTTTCCGCTTCTTCCGATCACGGCGCCGAAGAAGCATCCGCCCTCTTCGAACCCGGTCACATCGTCATATCCGAGAACGACATCCTTCATGTTTCCGTCCTTGTCGGGAACGATCACGGAGACGATCGTTGCGCCGAAGTCCGTCAGGGATACGCTCATGCCGTTTTTATTGGTCAGGGTGTACAGGCTGCATACCTTCCCGTCTTTTGTCTTTCCAAAATCTTTTTTCTCGATCTTCATATTTCCTCCTGATCATGAACGGACTCAAAAAGGGGCCGCCATAAGCGGCCCCGTCCGATCGGTCTTTAATTATTTGAACGGATTCTCGTCGAAGTACGGAAGAGATGCCGGCTGATTGTAGCCGATCTCGCCCGGGCAAACGCCGATGAGCTTGAAGACTTCATACAGAGCCTTGCCGACATGGCCGAACGCCACCGCACCGTGATGCGGGAAGTTCTTGCCTACCAGCCAGTAGCGATAGAAGCGTCCCATCTCCGGAATAGCGAAAACGCCGATTCCGCCGAAGGATCTGGTGGCTACCGGAAGGACCTCGCCCTCTGCCACATAGGCGCGAAGGATGTTGTCCGAGGTGCTCTGCAGGCGGTAGAAGGTGATCTCGCCGGGAACGATGTCGCCCTCGAGGGTACCCTGGGTAACCTCTTCGGGAAGGGTCCTGGCCATGATCATCTGATATTCCATGCTGCAGCTGACCAGCTTGGAGGAGCAGGTATTGCCGCAGTGGAAGCCCATGAA
>DGTA01000002.1:17126-29659 GCA_002394165.1 Lachnospiraceae bacterium UBA4348
TGGAAGCCCATGAAGGTATCGGTGAACTTGTAATCGAACTTGCCGTCGATGGACTCTTTGTACATATCCTTCGGAACGGTATTGTTGATGTCGAGCAGGGTGACTGCATCGTCCGTAACGCAGGTGCCGATGTACTCGGAAAGAGCGCCGTAGATATCAACCTCGCAGGATACCGGGATCCCGCGGCCGGTCAGGCGGCTGTTCACATAGCAGGGAACAAAGCCGAACTGGGTCTGGAATGCGGGCCAGCATTTTCCGGCGATGGCGACATACTCTCTGTAGCCCTTGTGCTCTTCGATCCAATCGAGCAGTGTCAGCTCATACTGTGCAAGCTTGGGCAGGATGCTGGGCTTGTTGTTGCCCTTGCCAAGCTCTGCTTCCATATCCTTGACCACATCCGGGATCCTCGGATCATCAGCGTGCTTGTTGAAAGCTTCGAACAGATCCAGCTCGGAGTTCTCTTCGATCTCAACGCCCAGGTTGTAGAGCTGTTTGATCGGAGCGTTGCAGGCCAGGAAGTTGAGCGGGCGCGGTCCGAAGGAAATGATCTTCAGTTTGGAAAGTCCGACGACCGCACGTGCGATCGGCACGAACTCATGGATCATGTCAGCGCAGTCCTCAGCGTCCCCGATGGGATACTCGGGAATATAAGCCTTGATATTGCGCAGAGCGATATTGTAGCTGGCATTGAGCATTCCGCAGTAAGCATCGCCGCGGCCGCCCTTTAAGTCGTTCTGGGTCTCCTCAGCGGCACCGATGAACATCTTGGGTCCTTCAAAGTGCTTTGCGAGCAGGGTCTCGGAGATCTCGGGTCCGAAGTTTCCAAGGTATACGCAAAGAGCGTTGCAGCCGGCTTTCTTGATGTCCTCAAGGGCCTGGACCATGTGGATCTCGCTCTCAACGATGCAGATCGGACATTCATAGATATCGCTCTCGTCGTATTTTGCCTTGTAGGCATCAACAAGTGCTTTTCTGCGGTTCACGGAAAGGCTTTCCGGGAAGCAGTCTCTGCTGACCGCAACGATACCGATCTTCACTTTTGGGATATTGTTCATTTTAAATCCTCCTTTGATCTATTGCACTTTCACCGCACACGGCGGTTGTGTTCCTTTGATGAAACAAGTCCTCAGATGGAGGGGTTCTCTCCGATCAGACCCATGGGGCTTCCCTCGGGAAGGCCGCCCTCGGGATGGCCGATCAGCCATTTGTTCACGGCTGTCAGGTGGCTGTCCTCAACGCCGCCCTGATGCGGGAACTGAAGGGCTTCGTTGGTTCCCCTCGGGAGCACGATGACTACGCGGAAGCCGTTTCCTTCCGGACCGGCCGGTGCGTAGTGGAGCGTGGTCGCGAACACCTCAACGCCCATTCCCTTCGGGAGCAGGAAGGCTTCCGCCTTCGAGGTGTCGTAGGTCATATCCTCGGTCACGTCCGCCCTCAGGCCCACGATCAGCACCGCGTCATCGGCGGCGACATTGATCTCGGAATCCCTGTGGTACTCAAGCGCATTGAGCTTTCTGTTATGGCCGTTGCAGTAGCCGATCTCGATGGGCATCTCGCCGTAGACCTTTGTCTGCAGCTCCTGCATGACCGGAAGGGCTTCGAGTTCCGGCTCGGAGGGCTTATAGACCACATCGTCCGGGCAGGGTGTCTTCTCCCTCAGGACCTCGAGAAGCTCCGTAAAATCAACATCCCGGATCACTCTTCCGTATTTGAGGAAATCACTGTCCGTGACATTTTTAAGCTTCATCATCTGTCGCTTCCTCCTCTCAGCTGATCTTCGGGAACAGTTCCTTTACAGTCGGATAGATCTGCCTGAACTGTTCATAGCGTGCATTGTATTTCTCCACCAGTTCGGGATCGGGCTCGACCGTATCCACGACCTTGACGATCGCAGCGGCTGCTTCCTCAACGCTCTTGTAAGCGCCGCAGGCTACCATGGCGAGCATCGCACCGCCCATGGAGGGGCCTTCCTCGCTCTCGGTCACATCCACGTAAAGTCCCATGATATTGGCGATGATCTTCTTCCAGAGCGGGCTTCTCGCGCCGCCGCCGCTGATCTTGGTGCGGGTGATCTTGATGCCGAGGGATTTTGCTACCTCAAGGGAATCGCGAAGGCCGAAGGCCACGCCCTCAAGTACGGCCTGGGTCATATCCGCCCGGTTCGTATCCATGGTCATTCCGATAAAGGTTCCTCTTGCTGCCGGATCGTTGTGCGGGCTTCTCTCGCCCATCAGGTACGGCAGGAAGTAAACGTGGTTCTCACCAAGCTTTGTGATCTGAGCCTGCTCGGCGGCATAATCCTTCGTCCCGATGATGCCATCCATCCACCACTTGTTGCAGGAAGCCGCGCTGAGCATGCATCCCATCAGGTGATAATGGCCGTCCGCATGGGCAAAGGCATGAAGGGCATTGAAGCGGTCCACGCCGAATTTATCGGAGGAGATGAAGATCGTTCCGCTCGTTCCAAGCGAAATGTTGCACATTCCGTCGCCAACCGTTCCGGTTCCGACAGCGGCTGCCGCATTGTCGCCGGCGCCCGCCGCGATGACGACCTTATCGGAAAGACCCAGCTGCGATGCGATCTCACTCTTCAGGGTGCCGACACACTCGTAGCTTTCATAAAGCTTCGGCAGCTGCGCCTCGGTGATCTGGCAGATATCCATCATCTCTTTGGACCAGCAGCGGTTCTTGACATCCATCAGCAGCATGCCGGAAGCATCGGACACATCCGTGCAGAACGTGCCGCTCAGGCGGTAAGCCAGATAGTCCTTCGGAAGCATGATCTTGCAGATCTTCGCGAAATTCTCCGGCTCGTTCTCCTTCACCCACAGGATCTTGGGAGCAGTGAAGCCGGCAAAAGCGATATTCGCCGTATATGAAGAAAGTTTTTCCTTGCCGATCACCTGGTTGAGGTAATCCGTCTCCTTGGTCGTTCTTCCGTCATTCCACAGGATCGCCGGACGGATAACATTGTCATCAGCGTCCAGGATGACCAGTCCGTGCATCTGACCGCCGAAGCTGATGCCGGCCACCTTGGAACGGTCACAGCCGTCAAGGAGCTCAGCCAGGCCCTCCATGGTCTTGTCATACCAGTCATACGGATTCTGCTCCGACCAGCCCGGATGCGGGAAGTAGAGCGGATACTCTTTGGAAACGATCTTCTCGATCTTTCCGGTTTCGTCCATCATCAGCAGCTTGACCGCCGATGTGCCCAGGTCAATTCCGATATAAAGCATACCCTTCTCCTTTCAAGTCCGTTATACAAAATAAGTGAAACTGTATAAATTGCATGAATGCATGGAACCCTACCCTTTATTTTATTTCAGATAGTACTTCTTTTCAAGGAAGAACTATAGCAATTTTTGGTGCCGGAACAGGACTTTTATGACAGGGGGACAGTCCTTGTGACGGGCGCTGCATAACAACACCGGACAAATTCAAAGGTCCTTAAGCTATTTGCCGCTTTGAAAACGCTGCGCCGCTTATCAGACTGCTTTCTTCGTAACTCGCGCACTTAAACGTGCGCTCAGACAGACTCCGAAAGCAGTCGCTATGCTCGCGTTTTCTGCAACGGCGGCATACGCTTAAGACCTTTTGAATTTGTCCGGTGTTGTTTATCACTCACCCGTTGGAACTGTTCTCCCTTCATCGCCGCTGACAGGGGGGACAGTCCTGTGTCAGTTTTTCTGACAGTGGGACGGTTCTGTGTCAGAGAGCTCTGACAGGGGGACAGTCCTTGCAGATATGTAGGATTGACAACATAAGGCAAATGCAAAGGATCTTCAGCTTATGCAGCCGCTGAAGAAAACGCGCGCATAGCGGATGCTTTCGGAGCTTGTCTGAGCACACGCAAGTGTGCGAGTTGCGGAGAAAGCATCCATATAAGCGGCACAGCGTTTTCGAAAGCGGCAAATGGCTGAAGATCCTTGTATTTGCCTTATGTTGTTATTTTTTATTTCCCAAGGACAGTTCTGTGTCAGAAATCAGGAATTCGGCACGATCAGCGGCAGCGCTCCCTGCAGGTTCTCGACGACGATCGACCGGTAGGTCCCGCCGTATTCTCCGTCCGTGGTCCAGGGGACCAGCTCCTCCGCCTCAAACTCCACATGGGAGGTCTTGAAGGTGATGATATGCGGATTGCGGTCGCCGTTCAGCAGTGCGCCGGCGATCGCCGGCAGCTCAAGCAGGTTGTCCGTCACGGTGATGAGCGTCACCTCGAAAAGGCCGTCGTTGAGGTCTACGTTCCGGCCCGTGATCCCCTTGAAGCCTCCGACCGAGTTGGAGTTGGTGATCATCCCGTACAGGAATTCTCCCTCTCCTGACATCTCCTTGGAGCGGAAGGTCATCTTCCAGCCCTTCAGCGAGGGCAGAGCCTTCATTCCCTCCAGCAGGTAGGCCAGGTGCCCGAGCATGTTCTTGCTCTCCTGGCTGGTCCGGTAGGAAACGTCGGTAAAAGCCCCGAAGGCTGCGACATAGATAAAGTAGCCATCGTTGAGGCGGCCTACATCCATGTCCCGCACGCGCCCGCTGCAGATATCCCTGGCCGCGTCCATGAACTCATTTGTGATGCCGACGCTGGCGGCGTAATCGTTGGTGCTGCCGGCCGGGATATATCCGATGGGAACGCTCAGCTGAGCCTGCATCATGCCGGTCACCACCTCGTCAAGCGTCCCGTCGCCGCCGCTGCAGACGATCAGGTCAAAATCCCTGCCGCGCATGGCCACGGTCATGGTCGCATCCCTTGCTTTCCTGGTGGGATGGACGACGACCTCGATGTCGTTGTACGTAAACTCCTCCACGATGTCCGAAAGCTGCTCCCGCACAAGTCCCCTTCCGGCTCTCGGGTTATAGATAAAAAGCATTTTTCGCATCATTTACCGGATTCCTTTTCTCATTTGAGCTGGGCGATAAATCTGGAAGCCAGCGTAAAATAGATCACCATCGAACAGGCATCGACGATCGTCGTCAGCATGGGCGACGCCATCAGGGCGGGGTCGAAGTGCAGCGCTTTGGCCAGCATAGGCATCAGGGCGCCGAGAGATTTGGCCAGTATGATCGTCAGGAACATGCTCACAGCCACCAGCGTGCAGATCATGGCATGACCCGGGTACTGGATCATCAGCCGGACGAAGTTGATCGTCGCGAGGATCGCCCCGCAGATCAGCCCCACGCGCACTTCTTTCCAGAGGACCTTAAGCACATCGGCCAGTTCGATCTCGTCGACCGCCAGGCCTCGGATGATCATCGTGCTCGCCTGGGATCCGGAGTTTCCGCCGGTATCCATCAGGGTCGGGATAAAGCTGACCAGCAGCGGCAGCGCCGCGAAGGTGGCCTCGTAATGAGTCAGGATCATGCCGCTCACCATGGACGAAAGCATGAGGATGAGCAGCCAGGGGATCCGGTTCTTGGCCAGTTCGAAGACACTCGTTTTCAGGTATTCCTTCTCACTGGGCATCATAGCGGCCATCTTCTGGAAGTCCTCGGTAGCCTCGGCTTCCATGACGTCCACGATATCGTCGACCGTGACGATGCCGACCAGGCGGTTTTCCTTATCCACAACGGGAAGCGCCAGCAGATCGTATTTGTTGAAGGTCGCGGCTACTTCCTCCTGGTCATCGGTCGTGAGCGCATAGAAGACATTGTCATCCATGATGTCCTCGACCTTATCCTCATAGGGATGCATCATCAGGTCCTTGAGCGTGACCACGCCCAGCAGCTTCCTGGAGGGATTGATCACATAACAGGTGTAGATCGTCTCCTTGTCCACGCCGTTCTTCCTGATATAGGCGAAGGATTCCTCGACCGTCATGTTCGGACGCAGCGCGATATACTCGGCGGTCATGATGGAACCGGCCGAATTGTCCGGGTACTGCAGATACTGGTTGATCAGGCTCCTGGTGGCAGGCGTGGCATTTTTCAGGATACGCCTGACCACCGATGCGGGGAGCTCCTCGACCATGTCCACCGCGTCATCGATCGCGAGATCCTCAATGATCTCATTAAGCTCGCTGTCCTCGATACTGTTGATGATGGCCTGCTGCTGTTCGATCTCCATGCAGGCAAAGACCTCCGAAGAAAAGTCCTTGGGCAGAAGACGGAAAATGACGAGCGCTCTCTCGGGGGAGAGCTGGCTTATCAGGTCGGCAACGTCCACCTCATTCATTTCGACCAGCGCTTCTTTGAGCTGCTTAAACTGTTTTTTCTCGGTCAGCTCCAGCAGGCTGTCCCTGACTTCGTCCGTCAGCGCCAATTCCGATTCCTCCCTTCTGCATATATTTCCTGATTTTACTCGCTTACAGGCGGCCCGGCCGCCCTTTTTATTTTACAGCACGTGCTCAAACGCCGCAAGCTCAGGATGCTCTCTCTTTTCCGGCGTATAGTTTTCGTAGCTGGGTTTCTTATGGGTCTGGGAAGCCCAGATCCTGTCCGCCACGGGGCCCCAGGTTTTGGCGTATTCATCGCACTTGGAGCACAGCTCATCAGCCGTCTCCTCCGATTCATCGTTGGTTCCCTTCGCGCCCGTTTCCGCGACCATCTTCCTCAGAAGCTCCGGATTCTCCAGCATCGGGCACGGACGCAGGTGATTGCGGTTGAAGGGCTGCCCTTCATGATAAGCCTTGAACAGCGGGCTCTGGAGCATCTCCAGGATGGTCTTGTCCTTGATGTTCGAATCCGAAAAATGGATGAACACGCACGGCTCCGCATCTCCGTTCGCGTTGATGTGGAAATAGTTCCTGCCGCCTGCGATGCAGCCGCCCACGAACTCGCCGTCGTTCTGGAAATCCATCGGATAGAAGCCGATGTCGCACTGATTTGAGCGGATGTAGCGGATCCGTTCGATCATCATCTTACGCTGCTCCACGGTGGGCATCAGGGACGGCACCGCGTTCTTTCCGACCGGCATATAGTGGAAGAAGAACCCGAACCGGGCCCCTTTTCCGGCGATAAAGCGGATAAAGTCCAGATCGGTGACCGCTTCGATGTTCTGCCTGGTGTAGCAGATGGACGTGCCGAAGATGATCCCGTATTTTGACAGCAGGTCCATGGCGTTCATCACGGCGTTGTAGTGGCCGTCGCCCCTGCGGGCGTCGTTGGTGTCCGGAGTACCCTCGATCGAAAGCTGGAAAGTGATGTTGCCCAGGCGGACGACCTCACGGCACAGCTTCTCATCGATCAGGGTCGAGTTGGTATAAAGGGAGAATTCACAGTCATTGTGCTTCTCCGCCAGCTTCAGAATGTCCTTTTTCCTGACCAGCGGCTCTCCGCCGGTCATCATGTACAGGTAGATCCCCAGCTCCTTGCCCTCGGTCACGATCTTGTCCATGTGCTCAAAGGACATGTTGGTCTTGTGTCCGTAGGTTCCGGACCAGCAGCCCGTGCAGTGCATGTTGCAGGCGTTGGTCGGATCGAACAGGATCAGCCAGGGGATGTTGCATCCGTATTTCTCGCGGTTTTCACGGATCGTCTTCGTGCCCCTGAAGAAAGCCTCATAGCCAAGGTTCAGCAGCATCATTTTGGCGACATGGGGGTCAGTCTCATCCAGGACGCGGTTTATGAATTTAAACCACCTGTTTTCAGGATCAGCCGCGGCCGCCCGGACTTTATCAAGCGTCTCCGGCTTCGCTGCCTTGCCGTAAAACTTTCCGGCCAGGTCGATCAGCTTCATGATGACTTCCGTCCTGTCCTCAGCTTTGTTAAGACGATTCAAAAGACCATCCAGCATAAGCGAGATCGCCTGACGTTCCGTCGCGTGTGTTACTGTTTTTACTGAAAGAGCCATGTTAACCTCCTGCTGTAAATATTTAGTCTTATATTCATGAAATAGATGTATATCTGCCATATCCGGATCCGATGTATCCGTTCAGGAACCGGTCTGGGAAAGGATCTGCCTTACGAGGCCTGCCGGGACCTGTCCCGGGGCCGAAGCATCAAGTACCGTGGCGAACGTGGCCGCGCTTCCCGTGAAGCCGCATCCGATCCTCGTGAGCATTCCGGCCTGTCCCATCGAGATGATGATATAGGGCCTGTCCGCGAGGCCGTTCTTCATCCTGATGCATACCTCCAGCACCCTGAGAACATCCCCGTCCGTGCGGGGCATGACCGCCAGTTTGGTCACATCCGCGCCGCACGAGCGCATTCTGTCCAGAAGAGAGAGCATTTCCTCATTCGAAGGCGTCTTCTCAAAATCGTGGGCGGAGGCGATCACCCGCGCTCCGGCCTGGCGGATCTCATCCGCCAGAAGAGATGCCTCTTCACCGGCCGTCCCAAGCTCCATATCCACCAGGTCCGCGCCGGCCTTTGATGCCTGCCGCAAAAGCTCCATCCAGGCCTTGCGGGGAAGATCTGCGTTTCCGCCTTCAGCCGCTGTCCTGAAGGTAAACAGGAGCGGTCTCTCCCCGATGCTCTCCCGGATCTTGTCCGTCAGTCTCTTAAGCAGAACCGTATCAATATTTCCGTCCGGGAGCAAAAATCCGCCGCGCCAGAAATCGGCGCGCCACTCCAGCATGTCAAAGGAGGCACCTGCAAGAACAGGAAGCGCTTCTTCAAGCTCGGCTTCACCGGATGCCATCAGCGGTACGCACACCGCCGGCACGCCCTCTCCAAGGACAAGTTTCTTTACACTGACCGATCTCATCCGGCCGCCACCTCCGTGCGCTTTCTTCGCGTTTTCTTAACATTCCCGCAACTCATATATTCTACTTCACATACAGTTAAAATGCAAAGACAAGAATATAAAATAATGATAAAATAACCCTGCGCAGCACATTATTGTTTCAAGACCGCGAGGAGGTTTTTCATGTCTTCGAGTACTGACACATTTTTCCGCCCCACCGGCACGACCAGGGTGGGCGGGCTGATCGGACTCCCGACCCGCCACTCACTTTCCCCCATGATGCACAACGACAGTTTCCATCTTCTGGGGATCGATTTCGTCTATCTATGCTTTGACGTGAAGGACGAGGATGTCGGCACGGTGGTCGGTGCCCTCAGGGCTGTCGACGCTTACGGCTTTAACGTGACCATGCCCCACAAGCGGGCCGTCATCCCTTACCTGGATGAGCTGTCAAAGGAAGCCG
This sequence comes from Lachnospiraceae bacterium UBA4348, assembly GCA_002394165.1. Taxonomy (GTDB): domain Bacteria; phylum Bacillota; class Clostridia; order Lachnospirales; family Lachnospiraceae; genus Merdiplasma. The sequence goes on from DGTA01000002.1 coordinate 26,204, forward strand.
CCCTGTGCGGGGCCGTGAACACGGTGGTCAACGATAACGGCCGCCTGATCGGCCATAATACCGACGGCACCGGCTTTTTAAGCGGAGTCCGCGAGGCGGGCTGTGAGATCGCCGGGCAGGAGATCACCCTGATCGGAGCCGGCGGAGCAGGATCCGCCATCGCCTCCGCCGCGGTTCTCTCCGGGATCAGTGCCCTCAATATCGTTTGCAGGCGATCCCGCTCCTGGGAAGGTACCGCCTCCCTGGCTTCGTCCCTTACAGAAGCGTCAGGATGCCCTGTCCGGCTGATCCCCCTCGACGATGCCGGCGCGGTCCGAAGCGCGGTCCGGGGCAGCTGTCTGCTAATCAACGCGACGAATGTCGGCATGGCCCCGGATACGGAAAAAATGCCCGTAACCGACCCGGAGATCTTCCATCCCTCGCTGACCGCGGCGGACGTGATCTATCATCCGCGCCGGACGGCCTTTCTAAAGCAGGCCGCGGAGCATGGCTGCCGCGTCGTCGGCGGGCTGGAGATGCTCCTTAACCAGGGCCGGGAGGCCTTCCGCCTTTGGACCGGCGCCGAGATGCCCGTCGATGTCATCCGTGAGCGCTATTTCTCCTGAAGATCCGGCACAGCGCATTAAAAAAGACCCGCTCAGGCAGTGCCTGGCGGGTCCTGTTTTTTACTCTTATATCAGCTTCTTCTTAAGAAATCCGGGATCTGGATATCCTTCTCCTGCACCTTGCTCTCCGGGGCGCGAAGCCTTGAATCGGAGGAAGGAGTGTAGCTCCTGGACGGCGCGGGTGCCGGTTCGGAACTGCTCTTCTGGAAGGTGAAGCCGCTGCCTGTGCTGCTCTCACTCCTGGGGTACCTGTAATCAGGCGCCTGGACGCGGCCGCGCACCGGCATCTTGTTCTTTTCGCTCTTATTCATATCCTCAAGCCCGGTAGCGATCACCGTGATGCTTGCCTCATCGGCATAGGTGTCATCGTACATGGCGCCGAAGATAATGTTGGCGTTCTCTCCTGCCATCTCCTGGACGTAGCTTGCAGCATCGTTCGCATCCATCAGGGAGATATCGCCGGAGATATTGATGATCACGTGGGAAGCGCCCTCGATGGTCGTCTCCAGCAGCGGGCTGGCCACAGCCTGCTTGACAGCCTCGAGTGCCTTGTCATCGCCCTTCGCCTGACCGATACCGATATGGGCAATGCCCTTATCCTTCATGACGGTCTGGACATCCGCAAAGTCGAGGTTGATCAGTGCCGGCAGGTTGATCAGGTCGGTGATGCCCTGAACGGCCTGCTGCAGGACTTCGTCCGCGCGCTTTAAAGCCTCCGGCATGGTGGTTCTGCGGTCAACGATCTCGAGCAGTTTGTCATTGGGGATGACGATCAGTGTATCCACGTTCTCTTTCAGGCGTTCGATTCCTGAAAGGGCATTGGCCATTCTGACTCTCGCTTCAAAACGGAAAGGCTTTGTCACAACGCCGACGGTAAGGATTCCCATCTCCTTGGCGATGCCCGCTACCACCGGGGCAGCACCCGTTCCCGTTCCTCCGCCCATACCGCAGGTAACGAAAACCATATCCGCTCCCTGGATGGCCTGCCGGATCTCTTCAGCGCTCTCCTCAGCGGACTGCTGGCCGATCTCAGGCTTGGCTCCGGCGCCGAGTCCCTTGGTCACCTTTTCTCCGATCTGGATCGTCATGGGCGCCTTGCACATGGCAAGTGCCTGCTTATCTGTATTGATTCCGATAAATTCAACACCGCCGATGGTATCTTCCACCATACGGTTCACAGCGTTGTTTCCGGCTCCGCCGATTCCGACAACGATGATTCTTGCGGCCGATTCGGTTTCATTCGACATGATCTCTAACACGATGTATCCTCCTTAAGTACAGTCCCTTTGAACGAAAGTACATACTAACGTATTATTTTATAGGCAAATCCCCGAAGAATCAAGCTTTTTTTTCAATATCCCACCGGCCAGCCGGTCTGCGGATCGATCTCGTTCATGTACGCATCGATAACATGTCCGGCTTCATTCAGATAACAGCCGTCGATCGGGTTTCCGTTAGCATCCAGCACCTGGCCGCCGATCACGCGGGCATCGTTCCGGAGCGTGCCCGAGGAGTCAAAGACCTGGAAGCCTTCCACGCCGACCACCTCTTTATTCTCTTCCTCAGCAGGGGCGTCGCTCTCAGGTGTATCCGCTCCCGTCTGCGCCGGAGTCGTCTGGGCCTGGCCCGCCTGTTCCTGTCCGGGCTGGGCGGCCGTTTCTTCGGCGGAAGTACTTTCCGTCTGCGCGGGTGCGCTCGTCTCAGGTTCATCCGAGGCGAAGACGATGTCATCGTTCTTTCCGGTGAACGAGGACATGATCAGCGTTCCCTTCTTGCCGCGGACCTCATCGTACACATAAGACAGATAGGAGATCTTTTCCTCCAGGTATTCATTCTGTCCCAGGTCGACTTTAAGTCCTCCGCTGGCCAGGCTGATGTTGTTGTTCTCGTCAAACGTGATGCTGTCTACGATGACCGGCGATTCACCCACCAGCGCAGCTACGCTGAGCATCGTGCTCAGCTGGGCGGCATTGACCGCCGGCAGCTTCTGGTTGATCACCGGCTCGTCGATAGTCATTCCGTAGATCATCGGAACATCCTCTTCCATCTGGCCCGAAGCCTTGAGGACATATCCGCTGGTGTCAAAATAATAGTAGGTTCCGGTGTAGAGGATCCCGGCGGCCACCTTCTTTTCGGCAACGATGATCCTCACCTTTCCGGGGGCGCGCAGCTTTGCCTGGACGCTCTTCAGGTATGGTGTTTTCGGCTCTTCCCTGGCTGTGTGGTATCTCCACGCGAACAGCAGCGAGTTCCTCATGGCCGGAGTATCGATCAGCGCAGAAACGATCTGCTGGGGCGTATATTCCTCATTTCCCTCTACTTCCACCTGCCGGATCCTGAAACCGGCCACGATCACGAGGATGACCGCAAACACCGCAGCGAGGGTCACCAGCATGATACGGATCTGCGGCCTTCGTCTTCGTCTTCTTCGCATATGCGCTCCCCTCCGTTCCCTTTCAGATCAGGCCAACCGCCTGTCATTTCAATCCTTGAGCTGGCCTACCAGCGCCTTGAAGATCCTGCCCCTGACCTCGTAGTTGGGGAACATCCCCCAGCTTGCGCAGGCCGGAGAAAGAAGCACGGCATCTCCGGGCCGGGCCTTCTCCACACAGATCTGGAAAGCCTCCTCAAAGGTATCCGCCATGATGATATTGTTGAAGCCGCACCGCTTGGCCGCGGCGGCGATCTTCTCCTTTGTCTGGCCTACAAGCACCAGGTACCGTACTTTTCCGTTAAAACTGCGGATCCACTCATCGTAGTCCGAGTCCTTGTCATAGCCGCCCCCGATCAGGACGGTGGGACGGTCCATGGCCTGTATTCCCTTGATCGCGGCGTCCGGGTTCGTTCCCTT
>DGTA01000082.1:0-15490 GCA_002394165.1 Lachnospiraceae bacterium UBA4348
TCTCCACTTTTTGGGGTGCGGCTCACACTCATACTTATTGCCCTGTGAAGCAGGCCTATAGATTAAAAGAAGTTGATATATCTGTGCCCGCATCAGCTTTTGGGATTTGAAACAGGCATATAGATTTAAAAAAGCAAATATATCTGCGCCTCCTCAGACTTTTTGGCTATAAAGCAAGCGTAGATATGTTAAAAACATGGTATTTCTACGCCCACTTAAGCTTTAAATGACAGTGAGACCGCGCACGGAGATGACCAGTCCTGTCTGACCCCGGCGGATACAATACAAGCCGGGCAAAGAAGGGGGCTGAGCGTCAGGCAGCTGACGCCGGAAAGGGCGAGCATAGCGACGCATTCGGAGCACTGTCTGAGCGCTCCCCGGAGCGCGAGTTTGCGGAGAATGTGTCTGATAGGCGGCGCAGCCCTTTCAAGTCAGCAACGTGCTCAGCACCCTCTTTGCCCGGTTTGTATTGTACTGCAGAACTGCTTTAGGACCGTCCCCTGTCAGCATCTGTTTCTTCCTTATTATTATATAGTGGTTGTGTTTTTTCTTAATTTAGGTTAATATAAAGAATGGTAAATTATCTAAAGGAGTACCTTTTATGGAACTGATCAAAGAAAAATGGGAAGATATCCTCTACACCGTGAAGGCGGAGCATGATCTTTCCGAGATTTCCTTTAAAACATGGCTTATGCCTCTTACTGTCCACAGTATCGATGAGGAGAAGCACATCGTGACGATCCTGGTTCCCTCCGAGCAGATGGGCGTCGATTATATCAATAAAAAATACATGTTCCCGATCAAGGTGGCGATCGCCGAGATCACCGGGACGGAATATGACATTGAGTTTATCCTTCCGGACCAGGCCAGGGCCCTGGAAAGGAAGATCGGCTCTTCCGCCTCCTCTTCGCATGATATTCCCAGCGATGTTTTTGAGCGGGCCAATCTGGATCCGAAATATACCTTCGATACGTTTGTCGTCGGCGGCAGCAACAAATTTGCACATGCCGCTTCTTTAGCCGTGGCCGAATCGCCCGGAAAGATGTACAATCCGCTTTTCCTGTACGGCGGCGCCGGACTGGGCAAGACTCATCTGATGCATTCCATCGCTCATTTTATCCTGGAGAAGGATCCGGAAAAAAGAGTTTTGTATGTCACCAGTGAGACGTTCACCAACGAGCTGATCGGTGCCATCCGAAACGGAAACAACACAGCTCTTTCTTCCTTCAGGGAGAAGTACCGCAATGTGGACGTCCTGCTCATCGATGACATCCAGTTTATAATAGGAAAGGAAGCTACCCAGGAGGAGTTTTTCCACACTTTCAACGATCTGCACGGCAACAAGAAGCAGATCATCATCTCCAGCGACAAGCCGCCCAAGGAGATCGAGACGCTCGAAGCCAGGCTGCGCTCGCGCTTTGAGTGGGGAATTCTGGCGGATATCTCGCTTCCCGACTATGAGACGAGAGTGGCGATCCTTCACCGGAAAGCGGAGTCGGAAGGGCGCGAGATCGACAACGCCGTCATCGACTACATCGCCAGCAACATCAAGTTCAACATCAGGCAGCTGGAAGGCGCCCTGAACATGCTGGTCGCCCTGGGCACACTTGAAAAGAAGGAGATCACGCTGGAGCTGGCGGAGGAAGCCCTGCGAAGCTACATCTCACCGGATCAGAACCGCGCCGTCACGCCGGAGCTGATCATCGAGACGGTCGCTGAACATTTCCACATTCAGCCCTCCGATATCACCGGATCCAAGAGAAACAGCGAGATCGTGATCCCCAGGCAGATCGTCATGTACCTGTGCCGGAACATGATCGACATTCCTCTAAAGAGCGTCGGCCACTATATCGGCGACCGCGATCATTCCACCGTAAGCCACGGCATCAGGAAGATCGAGGAAGAGCTGGAGACTTCACAGACACTCCAGAACACGATGGACATCATCAAGAAGAAGATCAATCCGAACGGTTGATAAGTACCCTGATGTCCACCTGCCCGAGAAGATAATCAACGCAGTTTTGCCGGCCGCATCTGCCTGTGGGTACGGGATTTTGATGACTTATCAACAAACCCACAGCCCCTTATAATATGACGACGGATTTATTTATATTTTTAAATCAGCCGGCGGCCGCATTTAAATTTTTAGCGAAAGGAAACTGACACATGAAGATATCCTGTCTGAAATCCGAACTGATCCGCGGGATCAACATTGTCATGAAAGCTGTTCCGGTCAGAACGACCCTCAGCATCCAGGAGTGCATCCTGATCGATGCATCCACCCCGAGGATCACACTGACCGCCAACGATATGGAACTTGGGATCGAGACCGTCATTGACGGAACTGTGGAAAAGAGAGGCATCATCGCACTGGACGCGAAGCTGTTCTCCGATATCATCCGCAAGCTGCCCGATGAGATGGTAGTCATCGAGAGCGATGACCTGATGAACACGACGATCCGCTGTGAGAAAGCGAAATTCCAGATCCCGGGTCTTGAGGGGGATGATTTTTCAAGGGTCCCCACATTTGAGCAGGAAAAGGGAGTGGTCCTCTCTCAGCTGTCGCTGCGCGACCTGATCCGCCAGACACTGTTCTCGGTCTCGGCGGCCGATCCGAACAAGATCATGACCGGTGAATATTTTGAGATCAACGATGATATGCTCCGGGTGATCTCGCTGGACGGACACCGCGTTTCCATCCGCAGAGTCCAGCTGAAGGATCATTACAGCCCTGTTTCGGCGATCGTGCCCGGAAAGACGCTCAGTGAGATCAGCAAGATCCTGACCGGCTCTTTGGAGGATGAGGTCAATATCTGCTTCTCCGACAATCTGATCATGTTCTCGTTTGATGAGACGATCGTTGTCTCCAGGCTGATCGACGGAAGATACTTCAATGTGGACCAGATGCTCACCACGGATTATGAGACGAGGATCACGGTGAACCGCCGCGAGCTGGTGGACTGCATCGACCGCTCCACGCTGATGGTCAGGGAGGATGACCGCAAGCCGATCATCATGAATATCGGCGATGAGGAGATGGAGCTGAAGATCACCTCCTACATCGGTTCCATGGATGACCTGATCAGCATCGACAAGGAAGGCCGGGATATCAAGATCGGCTTCAATCCCAAGTACCTGCTTGACGCGCTGCGCGCGATCGACGACGAGGAAGTGAGCATGTACTTTATGAACAGTAAATCTCCGTGTTTTATCCGGGATGAAAAGGACAGCTACATCTATCTTGTTCTTCCCGTGAATTTTGTTGAGTAAAGAGGAACGGGATGGAAGAATTCAGGCTTAAGGATGATCATATCAAGCTCGGACAGGTGCTGAAGGCGCTCAACCTGGTATCTTCGGGGTCCGAGGCGAAGATGGTGATCCAGGACGGACAGGTATGCGTGAACGGACAGGTGGATACCGCCAGGGGAAGAAAGCTCTTCCCGGGGGACGAGATCACTTTTGACGGGAAAACCGTGCGGATCGCGAAATGATCATTCAATCTGTCAGTCTGGAAAATTACAGGAACTACGAAACGCTGACGCTTGAGCTGGATGAGGGAAGAAATCTCTTTTACGGCGGAAATGCCCAGGGAAAGACGAATATCCTGGAGTCGGTGTTCGTTGGCGGAACGACCAGGTCCCACCGCGGGACAAGGGACAAAGACCTGATCCGCTTTGGGTGTGAGGAAGCTCATATCCGGATGAACATCCTCAAAGAAGATCTGCCGTACCGGATCGATATGCATCTTCGGAAAAACCGGTCCAAGGCGATCGCCGTCAACGGCGTGCCCATCAGGAGGGCCGGGGAGCTGCTCGAACTGGGAGGATTTGTCTTTTTCTCTCCGGAGGATCTGCAGATCATCAAGAGCGGACCGTCGGACCGGCGCCGTTTTATGGATATGCAGCTTTGCCAGCAGAGCGCGGTGTACCTGAAAAATCTGGCGGATTATAACCGGGCGCTCGCCCAGAGGGGCCGGGTGCTTCGGGAGATGGCCTTCGGCGGCGATGAGATGCTGCTCTCTGTGTGGGATGAACAGCTCATCCGCTGCGGACGGGCGCTGATCCGCGAGAGGGAAGAGCTGTGCGTGGCGCTCAATGAACTGATCGCGCCCATACACCTGAAGCTTTCCGGAGGGAAGGAGCACCTGAAGGTGATCTACCGGCGGGATGTGGAGGCGGACGATTTCGCGCAGGCTCTCCTGATGAACCGGGAGAAGGACATCCGTATGAAGATGACCTGCAGCGGGCCGCACAGGGATGATTTGAGTTTCGAGGCGGACGGCATTGAGCTGAGACGCTTCGGTTCACAGGGACAGCAGCGGACCGGTGCCCTTTCCCTGAAGCTGGCGCAGATCGAACTGATCCGGCGGGTGAAGGGGGATCGCCCCATCCTGCTTCTGGATGACGTTCTCTCCGAACTGGATGAGGACCGGCAGCATTTTCTGCTCGGGAGCATCGATAATGTGCAGGCGCTGATCACCTGCACGGGAGTGGAGGATTTTACCCGGAACGGGTTTGTGATCGACCGTCTTTTCCACGTGGAAGGCGGCCGGGTCTTTGATAAAGGAATTACTGAAAAACAGGAGGATTCCGATGGCGGATATATTTGACAACAAGGTGAATGAAGATCAGGAATACGGTGCGGACCAGATCCAGATTCTGGAAGGACTGGAAGCGGTTAGAAAACGTCCGGGCATGTATATCGGCAGCACCTCCGCCAGAGGCCTTCACCATCTTGTCTATGAGATCGTGGACAATTCGGTGGATGAGGCGCTGGCAGGTTTCTGCCATCATATTGTCGTGACCATCCATCCGGACAATTCCGTGACGGTTCTCGATGACGGGCGCGGCATTCCGGTGGGAGTCAACGCGAAAGCGGGCGTGCCGGCGGTCGAGGTCGTCTTTACGGTCCTGCATGCCGGCGGAAAATTCGGCGGCGGGGGATACAAGGTATCCGGCGGCCTTCACGGGGTCGGCGCTTCCGTCGTGAATGCCCTGTCGAAATGGCTGGAAGTGCAGATCTACTCACAGGGAAAGGTGTACCAGCAGCGCTATGAGCGCGGCAAAGTCATGTACAAGCTGGAGATCGCCGATGAGTGCGATCCGCGGCTGACCGGCACGAAGGTGACATTCCTGCCGGACGACGAGATCTTTGAGGAGACTGTATTTGATTTTGATACGTTAAAGGAGCGGCTGCGGGAGACGGCTTTCCTGACGGCCGGCCTGCGCATCACCCTCGAGGATGAGAGGGGAGAGGAGAAAAAGGTTCGTTCCTTCCACTATGAGGGAGGCATCAAGGAATTTGTGACCTACCTCAACACGGGCAAGACGGAGCTCTATCCGGAGATCGTTTACTGTGAGGGCGTCCGGGACGGCGTCGAGGTGGAGATCGCATTCCAGCACAATGACTCTTATTCCGAAAGCACCTACAGCTTTGTCAACAACATCACCACCCCGGAGGGCGGGACACACCTGACGGGTTTCAGGAATGCGCTGACAAAGACGTTCAACGACTATGCGAGGGCGAACAAGCTGCTCAAGGACAGCGAGGCGAACCTCTCCGGCGAGGATATCCGTGAGGGGATGACCGCCGTGATCAGCGTGAAGATCGAGGAGCCCCAGTTTGAGGGACAGACCAAACAGAAGCTCGGAAACTCCGAGGCGAAGGGAGCGGTCGAAAGTGTGCTCTCCTCCGCGCTGCAGATCTTCCTTGAACAGCATCCGCAGGTCGCCAGGCAGATCCTGGACAAATCCATTATGGCCCAGCGGGCCAGGGAAGCCGCCAGGAAGGCCAGGGAGCTCACCCGCAGAAAAGGGGCGCTCGACGGACTTTCCCTGCCGGGCAAGCTCGCGGACTGCTCGGACAAGGATCCCGCCAACTGCGAGATCTACATCGTGGAGGGCGACTCCGCCGGAGGCAGTGCCAAGATGGCCAGGAGCCGCGCCACGCAGGCGATCCTTCCGCTGCGCGGTAAGATCCTGAACGTAGAGAAGGCGAGGCTGGACCGCATTTACGGAAACGCCGAGATCAAGGCCATGATCACCGCCTTCGGGACAGGCATCCACGATGATTTTGACATCACCAAGCTCAGGTACCACAAGATCATCATCATGACGGATGCCGATGTGGACGGCGCCCATATCGCGACACTGCTCCTGACCTTCATCTACCGGTTCATGCCGGAGCTGATCAAACAGGGGTATGTCTACCTGGCGACGCCGCCGCTCTACAAGCTTGAAAAGAACAAAAAAGTCTGGTACGCGTACAGCGATGAGGAGCTTGCTTCCATCATCGACGAAGTGGGACGTGACCAGAATAACAAGATACAGCGCTACAAGGGACTGGGTGAGATGGACGCCGAACAGCTGTGGGAGACGACCATGGATCCCGAAAAGCGGATCCTCAAGAGGGTGACCATGGACGACGCGCAGTCGTCGGCCATCGATGTGACCTTCACCACGCTGATGGGCGACCAGGTGGAGCCGCGCAGGGAGTTTATCGAGTCCAACGCGCAGCGTGTAAGGAACCTTGACGTATAAGGATGCGGCATAAAGAAGCGGAGGAGAACTTTTGGAAGACAATATTTTTGATCAGATACTGGAAGTAGATCTGAAAAAGACAATGGAGGAGTCCTACATCGACTACGCCATGAGCGTCATCGCCTCCAGGGCGCTGCCCGATGTCAGGGACGGACTCAAGCCGGTACAGAGAAGAGTCCTCTTTTCCATGATCGAACTGAATAACGGTCCCGATAAGCCGCACCGCAAATGCGCCCGTATCGTGGGTGATACGATGGGTAAATATCATCCCCACGGCGACAGCTCCATCTACGGCGCGCTGGTGAACATGGCGCAGGACTGGTCCTTCCGTTATCCGCTGGTGGACGGGCACGGAAACTTCGGATCCGTTGACGGCGACGGGGCCGCGGCCATGCGTTATACCGAGGCCAGGCTCAGCAAGATCTCCATGGAGATGCTGGCGGATATCAATAAGGACACGGTGGACTTTGTCCCCAACTTTGATGAGACAGAGAAAGAACCCTCGGTGCTTCCGTCCCGTTTCCCGAACCTGCTGGTGAACGGGTCGTCGGGTATCGCCGTCGGTATGGCGACGAACATTCCGCCCCATAACCTGCGGGAAGTGACGGCGGCGATCGTGAAGATGATCGACAACCGGGTGCAGGAGGGACGGGAGACATCCATTGACGAGCTCATGGAGATCGTCAAGGGACCTGACTTCCCCACCGGCGCCCAGATCCTCGGAACAAGCGGCATCGAGGAGGCTTACCGGACCGGGCGCGGCAAGATCCGCGTGCGTGCGGTCACGGATATCGAGACGCTGCATAACGGCAGGAACCGCATCGTCGTGACGGAGCTGCCTTTCCTTGTCAACAAGGCGAGGCTGATCGAGAAGATGGCGGAGCTTGTCAGGGACAAGAAGATCGACGGCATCACCGGCATCACGGACGAGTCCTCCCGCGAGGGCATGCGCATCACCATCGATGTGCGCCACGATGCCAACGCCAAGGTGATCTTGAACCGTCTTTACAAACATACCCAGCTGCAGGATACCTTCGGCGTGAACATGCTCGCGCTGGTCGGCAACCAGCCGAAGGTGATGACGCTGAAGGAGATGCTGGCCCACTATCTCCGCCATCAGGAGGACGTGGTCACCCGCAGGACAAAGTATGATCTCAACAAGGCGCAGGAGCGGGCTCATATCCTGGAAGGCCTGCTGATCGCGCTCGATCATATCGATGAAGTGATCCATATCATCCGCAATTCGGCCAACACCCAGGCGGCCAAGGAAGGGCTCATTGAGCGCTTCGCCCTGAGCGACGCCCAGGCCCAGGCCATCGTGGACATGCGCCTGCGTACTCTGACAGGTCTGGAACGTGAAAAGCTCCAGAGCGAGTATGCCGAGCTGCAGAAGAGGATCGAGGAGTTCAAGGCGATCCTCGCCGACGAGAATCTGCTCCTTGGCGTGATCCGCGATGAGCTTTCCGAGATCGCGGAGAAATACGGGGATGACAGGAGAACGGTCATCAGCCGCGATGAGATGGATTTCTCCAACGAGGATCTCATTCCGAAGAATGATGTGATCATCTCGCTCTCTTCGCTTGGCTATATCAAACGGATGACCAAGGACCAGTTCCGTTCCCAGAACCGCGGCGGCAGGGGCATACGCGGCATGCAGATGATCGAGAACGATTATGTTCAGGAACTTCTGATGACCATGACCCACGATTATCTGCTGTTCTTTACGAACACCGGACGCGTCTACAAGCTCAAGGGCTACGAGATCCCCGAATCGGGACGGAGCTCGAGAGGAACGGCCATCGTCAATCTGCTGGAGCTGATGCCCGGCGAGAAGATCACCAAGATCATCTCCCTGTCCGACTTCGAGGAGGAGGGCAGCCTGCTGATGGCGACCCGCAAGGGTAACGTGAAGCTGACCGCCCTGTCCGAGTACGCGAATGTCCGCCGGAAAGGGCTGGCCGCGATCGCGCTGAGGGAGGATGACGAGCTGATCGGTGTGCGCCTGGCCAGTCAGGACGACGACGTGCTGCTCATTACCAGGAACGGCATGGGAATCCATTTCCCGGTCAGCGATATCCGCATGACCGGCCGTGTCAGCATGGGCGTGATCGGAATCCGGCTGACGAAGGACGATGAGGTGGTCTCCATGGTCTCCTCCGCGGAAGGACCGCAGGTCCTGTCTGTGACGGAGAAGGGCCTTGGCAAGCGCACGGAGATCGGAATGTTCACCATGCAGCACCGGGCCGGGAAGGGCCTGAAAGCCTACAATATCCTTCCCAAGACCGGAAAGGTGATCGCCGCGCTCTCGGTGGACGATGAGCAGGAGATCATGCTGGTGAGCACCGGCGGAATTTTGATCCGCACCGGATGCGGAGGTATCTCGACTCTTGGAAGGAGCACCTCCGGCGTGAAGCTGATGAACCTCGACGAGGACGATACGGTCGCCTGCGCCGCACTGGTGAAGGAGGCTGTCGGCAGCGATCCGGACGAGGAAGAACTGACCGATGAAGAGATCCTCCCCGGCGAAGATGAGGACGGCGAGGAGCCGGACGATATCGGACCGGAGGATGAAGATATCGAATAAAACACTACACATATACTGAAAGACGGGGCTGGCGCAGACAGTCGTGAAGGATTCGACTAAAGCGTCGGCCCCGTTTTGTATGGGCATCAGCCGGAAAGGAGTTGGCAGATGAGAAGAAGTATCCTGATGAAAGCAGCGGCGCTGGCGGCGGCGGTGTGCATGGCGGCGGTGCCGGCCATGAGCATTTCCGCGCAGGAGACGGAGATGGCGAGCGAGGTAAACGGCGAGACGGAACCCGAGAAGAACGGCGAGACCGAGCCGGAAAAAAACGCCGATGCGGAGGCTTTCGAAGGAAATGACAGCGCGGAGATCCCCGGGGTTCCGAGGATCCCGGAAAATGCGGCCATGGAGGAACTGTGTGAGACCTATATCGTGCCGCGCCTGAGAATGGGTGAGACCTGGGCCGTGAGCATGGAGGATATGAAGAGCGGCATCTCCCTGTCCTTCAATGAGGAGAGCGAGGTGCTTTCCGCCAGTGTCATCAAAGTGTTCATCATGGCGACGATCTACGACAAGGTCTGCTATCCGAAGGATGAGGAGAGTGCGGTGGACTACCAGGAAAGCTACGAGGGTGAACTGAAGTCCCTGCTGACCGCCATGATCACTGTCAGCGACAACGACGCGGCCAACCGCTGCATCGAGATCTGCGGCGGAGGTGATTTTGCCAGAGGCGCGCAGGTCATCAACGATTTCTGCCATCAGCACGGTTACGTGAATGTCCATGTGGGACGCCGGTTCCTTGACCCGGCTCCGACGGATGACAACTATATCAGCGCCAAGGCGTGCCGAATGCTCCTTTCCGACCTCTATCACGGGAAGTGCGTGAACGAGGAGGCGGATGCCAAGATGCTGGAACTGCTCAAGGGCCAGCAGCTGCGCCACAAGATCCCGGCCGGACTTCCCTCCGGTTTCACCAGCGGCAACAAGACCGGGGAGATGCCTCTTGGCTACGGTCTCGGCTGCATCGAGAACGACATCGCGATCATCTTTTCCCCGGAGCATGATTACGCGCTGGTGGTGCTCTCCTCCGACCTGGAGGGGCGCAACGACGAGGCGGATCACGTGATCACCCAGATCTCGTCCTTTACGGCGGCTCACCTTGACGCCCTGTTCACCCCGGCTGCCGAGGAGGATACGGAGGAAATGTCGGAGGACATTTTCGCGGAAGGTCCCCAGGAGATGGACACGGAGACGGATACGGAGAAGGAGACGGCCATCGCCTGAAAAAGTTACTCTGATTCAAACTGACAAAATGTGATTTACACTTGATAATATAAACATACACATGTATAATGTGATCAAAAGGAGATAATTCCCTCTGATGGATATTCGCAGAATGACCGCGGTGAATACCGCAAAGGCAGCCAGCTGGGCGAGCCGCCTTCTCGGGAAGGGAGGAACGACCTTCTCCGGTAAGCTCGCCATGAAGATGGACCCTTCGGTGCTGAAGGATCTGGCCGCGCAGGTGCGTAAAAAAATATTTGTGACCTGCGGCACCAACGGAAAGACGACCACCAACAACCTGCTGTGCTCCATGCTGGAAGCGCAGGGTTATAAAGTGGTCTGCAACCGGATGGGCGCCAACATGCTCGAAGGGGTGGCTGCCGCGTTTGCCGGGGCCGCGGACCTTGCCGGAAATCTGGACGCGGACTATGCCTGCATCGAGATCGATGAGGCCAGCGCCGTAAAGGTGTTCCGGTACTTCAAGCCGGACTATATGATCATCACCAACCTGTTCCGCGATCAGCTCGACCGGTACGGCGAGATCGACATCATCATGGACGTGCTCGAAAAGGCCATCCGCATGGCGCCGGACATGAAGATCATCGTCAACGGGGATGATTCCCTGGCCGCGTTTATGGCCCAGGAGACGGGAAATCCCTATGTATGCTACGGGATCAGTGAAAAGGTGGTCTCCGGCCAGGAAAATTCCAGGGAAGTGAGAGAGGGGCGCTTCTGCAAGAACTGCGGGGCGCTGCTCGAATATGATTTCTATCATTACAGCCAGATGGGCGTTTATCACTGTCCCTCCTGCTCGTTCAAAAGGCCGGCCATTCAATATGACGCTTCAAATGTCTCCTTCGGGAACGGGCTCTCCTTCGATGTGAGCGGCCGCCACCTGGAGGCCAATTACCGCGGTTTTTACAATATCTACAATATCCTGGCCGTCTGGAGCGCCGTCTCGGAGGCGCAGCTGCCCACCGATCGCTTCAACGAGGTGCTGGGAAGCTACAAGCCTCAGTTCGGGCGAAACGAGGTCTTCCGGCTCGGCGAAAGCCGCGTCCTGCTGAACCTGGCGAAGAACCCGGCGGGCTTCAACCAGAATATCGCCGCGGTGCTGGAGGATAAGACGCCCAAGGACCTGATCATCGTCATCAACGACAACGCCCAGGACGGAAAGGACATTTCCTGGCTGTGGGACGTGGATTTTGACTCCCTCTCCCACGAGAGCATCCGCTCGATCACGGTGAGCGGCATCCGGGCCCTGGATATGCACCTGCGCCTGAAATATGTGGGGATCAAAAGCACCACATCGCCGGACACGGCCAGCGCTATCCGGCAAAAGCTCTCGGAAGGGTGCAAAAACCTGTATGTGCTGGTGAACTACACGGCGCTCTATGACGCCCACAAACTGCTGCAGGAGATGGAAAAAAAGTATGAACATTAAGATCGTCCACCTGTATCCCGACCTCCTCAACCTGTACGGGGACAGGGGAAATATCCAGTGTATGGTCATGCGCTGCCGGTGGAGGGGAATCGACGCGCAGGTTAAAGAATACCGCCTCGGTGACCGGGTGGATTTTTCGGATGCCGACATCGTGCTGCTCGGCGGCGGATCCGACCGGGAGCAGCAGATCGTGTGCACGAAGCTGCAGTCCATCCGAAGTGATTTTTCTGCTTATGTGGAGGACGGCGGCACGGTGATCGCTGTGTGCGGCGGCTACCAGCTGCTGGGGCATTACTATGACACGCCCGACGGCCGCATGGAAGGTCTTTCCCTCGTGGATCTTTATACACAGCAGGGAAGCCCGCGGCTGATCTCGAACGTGATCCTGAAAAACGAAGAGTTCCCCTACGAGATCGTGGGGTTTGAAAATCACGGCGGGCGGACCTTTATCGGGGACAACAAGCCCTTCGGAACCGTCGCCTTCGGCTTCGGAAACAACGGAGAGGACGGGAAAGAGGGCGTGATGTACAAGAACGTTATCGGGACTTACCTGCACGGACCGCTGCTTCCCAAGAATCCCCATGTGTGCGACAGGCTGATCGGGACTGCCCTGGAGCGGCGATTCGGAAGCTCACAGCTTGAGCCGCTCGACGATGAGGATGAGAAGAGAGCGAACCGGTATATCGTGGAGAGGTTCGTGAAAGAAGAGAAGCAGGCAAGTGACAGATGAGAGGAGACTTTAAACGGATGAGAGACAAGAGGTGGATAAGGTGGCTGGCGGCCCTGATCATGGCACTTCTGTGCTTTTCCGGAACTGTTTATTGTGAGGATGAGGAGCCGGAGACTGAGTATATTCCGGAGGAATATTATGCCCCCATCCAGTCGAACGAGATACCGGGCTGGCCGCAGGGACAGGCTGTGCAGGCGGCATCCGCCATCGTGATGGATCTTGACACCGGGGTGATCCTCTACGCCAAGGGTATCTATGACGCTCATTATCCGGCGAGCATCACCAAGACCATGACGGCCCTGGTGGCGATCGAGAACGGCGGGGACCTGGACGCCAAATTCACCTGCGGGGAGGAAGTCTATGATATTGAATCCGACAGCTCCCACGCGGGCATCCATCCGGGCGAGGAGCTGACGCTGCGGGAGGCGCTTTACGGGCTGATGCATGAATCGGCCAACGACCTGGGAAATGCCATCGCGGTGTATATCTCCGGTTCTGTGGAGGCCTTTGCGGACCTGATGAACATGCGGGCTAAGGATCTCGGCTGTGTGAACACGCATTTTGTGAACCCCCACGGGCTTCACAACGACGACCACTATACCTGCGCCTACGACATGGCTCTGATCGGGCAGGCCGCCTGGAACAACGAGACGCTCCGGAGCATTATGGGAGCGACGGAATCTTCTATCCCGCCCACCAACATGACCGAGGAGACCCGGTATTTTGCCAATCACCACAAGATGCTCCAGGAGAGCAGCGATCATTATGTAAGCTGGTGCAGGGGCGGAAAGACAGGCTTTACCCAGAAGGCATGGAACACGCTCATCACCTTCGGGTCGGAGGATGACTTCAACCTGGTCTGCGTAATGCTGCACGAGAACGGCGCGGACCGCTCCTACTCGGAGACCACCGACCTGATCAACTACGGCTTCCGCGAATTCACGCATACAAAGGCCCGGCCGGGCGGGGAGGTGCCGACCTTCTACCAGCTGATGAAGATGGATCTTCCCGACGCGGATCCGAGGATCTACCGCAATCCGGCGCTTAAGGAAAAGGTGCTCACAGTCCTGAAAGAGGCCAGCCTGACCGTTCCTGTGGGGACGGATGTCTCCGCTCTGGAGACGACCGGGGATGAGAACAGTTTCGGAACGGTCAATTATCTCTTCGGCGGATGGCCGGTGGGCAGCGGACAGATCAAATTCAACCCGTTCCCGCAGCCGGTTTCGTATCCTTTCCAGGAGAAGCGCGACAAGGAGGCTATCTACGCGGCGGCCAGGGCCAAAAAACAGGAGCAGCTCTCCTCGGCCAGCCTCCAGGAACAGCTGACGGTGCTGGTGGACGAGACGGTCGCCACCACCAAAGAACTCGTACAGGAAAACAAAATGACGATCGCGTTTATCTGTGGCTTTATCCTGCTGGTCCTCCTGCTGGTGATCATCATCCTGATCATGAGGCTTACGCGAGAGTCCAGAATGAGAAAGCGCAGACGGAAAGAAGAGCGGATGCGCTCTCTTAAAGAAGCGGAGATCGAGCGAAAGAGCGCGCTGGAGATCGAACAGGAGCTGCGCGCGGCCATGGACGCGGAGAAGAAGCGCAAAGAGCAGCAGCAGGCGCGCGAACGGCAGCAGTTGGAGGAGAATCTCAGGCTGCGCGAGACAGAGGAACTTCTTGAACAGATAGGCAGAGAGGAATTCTCTCTTGGAAATCCGGACCAGAGCCGGGGAAAGGAGTGAACCATGAATTGGGTCGCACCAATCAGAGATGATGAGACGCTCAGGCGTTTTGAGGATCATCTCAGGCAGATGGATGAAAAGTATTACCTGATGTTCGTGATCGGCGTGGGAACCGGGATGCAGCTCCAGGATATCCTGAAGCTGAAGGTGAAGGATGTGCGCGGCAAGGACGGTCTCGAAGCGGAGATCGGGGCCAGGCATATTAAGCGGACCTTTGCCTTTTCCGATGAACTTAAGGAGCAGATCGACGCCTTCACCGAGGGACTGGACCCTGAATGCCCCCTGATCCGCGGCCACGCTTCGTCTAATGAACCGCTCTCCAGGGAGCAGGCTTACAGAGCTCTCAAGAGCGCAGGCCATGCCATCGGGCTGTCCTCCATCGGGGCGCAGACCATGCGCAAGACCTTTGCGTGGCGCTATTACAAGTCAACCGGCGACATTTATTATCTCCAGAACCTCCTCAACCACGCTTCTCCCTCCATCACGTACCGCTATATCGGCGAAAAGCCGGATGTGGAGGTGCTGCTCAAAAAGCTGACCGCGGAGGAGAATGTCCGCAGCCGCCGCGTCCTCTTAACGGACAACGCCGGCAAGAAGCGCATCGATGAGATCCGTGCGACGCTGGATACGCTGGAGAAGGAGCTGTTCAACCCGGGCAACAGCGATGACTTTTACGGGAGGGCGGACTGCTTCCTGACCCAGATCGAAGAACTGATCACGAATTTTAAGAGCAATTAGTCAGCTTGACGTAAAAACGGCATCTGAAATCGGCATTATGTCAATTTGTCGGTTCCGGATACGAGGATATTATGATAAATGCCGCCACATCCTGAAAATCTTTGGATAGTTCAGCAATGGCGCGGAAACGAAAGTTTCGGTATACTTTGTTTTAGTTGCAGGCAGCGCTGTCTGCCGGAAATGTTTATTATGAAAGCACCGGAAACGTGCAGGAGGAGTTAAAATGGCAAGTTTATCGTTAGAGCACATTTACAAGATCTATCCGAACGGCTTTGAGGCTGTTAAGGATTTCAATCTTCAGATCGAAGATAAAGAATTCATCATCTTCGTAGGACCGTCCGGCTGCGGTAAATCCACCACCCTTCGTATGGTGGCCGGCCTGGAAGAGATCTCCAGCGGTACCCTTAAGATCGGCGACAAGGTCATGAACGACGTAGAGCCTAAGGACAGAGATATCGCCATGGTCTTCCAGAGCTACGCTCTGTATCCGCATATGAC
>DGTA01000082.1:15547-15683 GCA_002394165.1 Lachnospiraceae bacterium UBA4348
ATATGACCGTTTATGACAACATGGCTTTCTCCCTGAAGCTTCGCAAGACCCCGAAGGATGAGATCGACAAGAAGGTCCGTGATGCTGCCAGGATCCTTGACCTGGAGAAACTCCTTGACCGTAAGCCGAAGGCTCT
>DGTA01000130.1 GCA_002394165.1 Lachnospiraceae bacterium UBA4348
CTGGTTGCACAGGGTGGACAGATGGTTTGCTGGGGACGAGGTGATCTTTCCGGGAACACCGCCCAGGCCTTCCTGGATGAGCTGTTTCAGGCTCCATCCTGCACAGTAGCCGGTAAGCATGGAGAGGTCATGCAGATGGATGGCAGCACTGCGGTGTGCCTCGGCCACCTCGTCGTCATAGACCTCACTCAGCCAGTAGTTGGCTGTGATGGCACCGGAATTGGACAGGATCAGACCGCCCACGGAATAGGTCACCGTGGAATTCTCCTTCACACGCCAGTCATTGATCTTAAGATAATTGTCAACCAGGTCCTTGTAGTTGAGCAGCGCCGAATTGACGTTGCGGACCTTCTCACGCTGTCTGCGGTACAGGATGTAGGCCTTGGCCACATCCGCGTAGCCGGATTCGGACAGGACCTTCTCAACGCTGTCCTGGATATCTTCGACAGAGATCCTGTCATCCTTGATCTTATTTTCGAAGTCAGCGGTCACATGCAGAGCCAGCAGCTCGATCACGCTGGGGTGATACTGCTTCTCAATGGCCACAAAAGCTTTTGTGATCGCATCACTGATCTTTTTAATGGAAAAATCAACTACTTTTCCATCCCTCTTGACTACCTGATACATAAAAAAAGCCCCCTTGCATTGTTATTTTCCAGTTCTTGCGCGAACATAACAACAATACCACCGGGGGCCCGTTATGTCAATATTTGGTAGGCCTTTTCTCTGTAGCTAACAAGATATAGTGTCACTCGACGCCGCGAATCTGTACATTTTTTACATAGCCCTCCAGAATGTCCCGATACGCTTCCAGCTGCTGCTTCGAGGGCGCCGTCAGATTGCCGAAGGGCACGCTGTCCCGGTCGGTAAAGCACTGGAGAAACATCCGGTCAGCTCCGCGGATCCAGCTGCCGATCCGGTGGAAATCATCCTCCCCGTGCAGCTCATTTACCACCGTTGTCCGGAATTCAAAATCGATATCAGCGTTCATCAAAAGACCGATGCTTTTTGTGACTGCATTCAGATCCACCTTCTCCACCCCGCAGGTGAGAGCATACTTTTCGGGACTGTTCTTGATATCCATCGCCACATAATCGGCCAGATGGTCCTCCAGGACCTGTCTGAGCGCTTCCGGATGAGCCCCGTTCGTGTCCAGCTTGACGGCAAACCCCATCTCGTGCACCTTCCGCAGCACATCGGGAAGAGAAGGCCTCAGAAGCGGCTCCCCGCCGGTGAAGGCGACTCCGTCAAGGATACCCTTCCTTTTCTCCAGGAACGAAAAAAGCTCCTCATCATCCATGAGAGCGGGTGCCGCGCCCGAAGCCAGCTCGTAATTATGGCAGAAAGGACATCTCCAGTCGCATCCGCCTAAAAAGACCGTGCAGGCGACATGGCCCGGAAAGTCCAGCAGCGTCATTTTCTGCAGTCCGTGTATCTTCATATTCAGTGCTCCTCCTCAACTATTATACACCGGAAAGGATATGCCTGTTGCGGATATCCGGATCCGCAACCTTGTCATTGACGCTGTAGGCATGTTTTTCCAGATCCGCGCAGACCGCTTCGGTCAGATTCTGCGCCTTCAGCTCTCCGATCACATCGGCGGATGTCGATTCGATGACCTCATATTTGTCCCTGGCCATCTGCTCCTCATTATCCGTCGTCACCAGGTACTCCATCAGCTCCGCCAGCAGCGAGAGCTTCTCAAGGCCGCGCATGGCCCGGAACTTCCATTTATAATAAGGAGGATAGACCCGGTTGAGCAGAAAAACGCTGTCCATGCAGGCGCGCACGAATTCAAAGACGGCCAGCTGGGCAGCCCCCGTCTCTCCCCGTTTCACGCAGCGCGGATAGTTGTACTGTCCCGCCTGGCCCATGAGCAAAAGACTCCCGGCCAGTTTTTTGAGCCGGATATCCTCCGGCCATGTGCCAAGCGTTTCCCGGATGCGGCTGATCCGGCCCGATCCGTCGTACCAGATCTGGCCGTTCACCGCTTCCGCAAGAGCTTCGGGCGGAATCCGCAGCCACTCGTACGGGGTCAGATGCCCGTCCGGGGTTCCGGTCTTGTCCATCAGAAAATCACTGATCCGGATCACCCCGTGCCTCGCTCCGCCCACCGGCGAGATCCTGGATCTGGAGAATCCCATAAATTCCTTCGGCAGCGCGCTGTAGGCCCGTTCAAGCCGGAAGGCCGTCCTGGGATCGATCTCCTCTTCACCCGGCAGGAAAATGATAAAGCCCGGCTCAAAATCGTGATCGGCCGACAGTTCATCATCGAATCCGAAGCATTCCGATCCGCTCCCTGCCAGGCCGACGGCGATCTTGTCCATCAGCTCCGGGAACTGCTCTTCAAGCATCGGTTTCCCGCAGGTTTCATAATAGGCTTTCGCCAGCTCCAGTCCCTTCATCTATCTTTTTCCTGTTCCTCTCCCTTTATATTTCTTTCATAGATCTCGCGGGCCCGCTCATCCAGTTCCCCGGCATACTGAAAATACCCGTAATAGGAAAAGGAAGGGGCGCACTTCTCACAGACGAATGCGTAGTAGCCGTCCCGGACAGGCCCCGGGTCGTCGAGAAGTTCCTGCGCCTTGTCAAGCAGCTCAAAGATCCTCCCCTCTCCCTTTTCCATGCCGTCCCTGGCACAGACAGCGTCCGCCATGTTCAGGCAGGTGATCGCCATCTCCGGCTCCCCGCCACTGACAAGGGACATGGCATCGTACGCTTTCCGGAACATTTCATCCGCCTCATCAAAGCGTTTCAACGCCGCCAGAGCCAGCGCCATATTGTTGTACAATCCTCCCAGGAGGCGCTGATCCGTGCCCTTTGCCGATTCATAGATCCCTTTCGCTTTCCCGAACAGCCCGATCGCCCGGTCATTCTCACCGAAAGCGCAGAGGGCGGTGGCGGCATTCACATACGTCGTTGCCGCGCTGATGGTCTCCCCGAAGCCAAGGTCCCCGATCAGGTCAAGAGCCTTTTCGATCTGTTCGATTCCCTTCTCCTTCTGACTCATCTTGCGGTAATGACCGATCAGCTCGCCCCTGAGCATCAGCTCGGCGCGCTCATCTTTCACTTCCAGTGCTTCCGCCAGCCAGTACAGCAGGTGCCTTTCGGCCCCGGCATAATCACGCCGGCTCATATATTCATCCATCTTCTCCACGATGCGCTGCTGGGGAAGACGTCCTGATCCTCCCGCTCCGGGAAGCTGTGTTATACCTGGCATACCGCGGCTCCTTTCTGTTTCTGTCTATAGTTTAATTGAATGACACGCTCCTGTCATCTCAGGCGGCGAAGGATTTCCGGCTTTTCCGGAATGTAGATGCCCGCTCCTGACTCATTCCTCAAATAAGCGGCGAAGGATTTTTAACTTTTCTGAAATGTAGATGCCCGCTCCCGGCTTATTCCTCAAATAAACGGCGAAGGATTTCTGGCTTTTCCGGAATGTAGATGCCCGCTCCTGACTC
>DGTA01000066.1:0-1343 GCA_002394165.1 Lachnospiraceae bacterium UBA4348
TGGCGCTGGGCGGCACGGCCGTGGGGACGGGGCTCAATGCGCCTGAAGGATTTGCGCAGAAAGCGGCCGAGGAGATCAGCCGTCTTTCCGGAAAACGTTTCGAGAGTGCGGCCAATAAGTTCCATGCGCTGACCTCGAAGGACGAGATGGTCTTTGCGCACGGCGCGGTCAAGGCCCTGGCGGCGGACATGATGAAGATCGCCAACGATGTGCGCTGGCTCGCCTCCGGCCCGAGGCTCGGACTGGGCGAGATCACCATTCCGGCCAATGAGCCCGGTTCCTCGATCATGCCCGGGAAGGTCAATCCGACCCAGTGCGAGCAGGTGACCATGGTGGCCGTCCAGGTGATGGGAAACGATGCGGCCATCGGCATCGCCGCCTCCCAGGGGAATTTTGAGCTGAACGTTTTCATGCCGCTGATCGCCTACAATTTCCTCCAGTCAGTGCGGCTGCTCGGCGATTCGATCCGTTCCTTCAATGAGCACTGCGCTTCGGGGATCACGGCCGACAGGGAGAAGATGCATGAGAATCTGTACGGGACGCTGATGAATGTCACTGCCCTGAATCCTTATACGGGCTATGAGAACGCCGCAAAGATCGCGAAGCTGGCTCATAAGGAAGGACTGACGCTGAGGGAAGCCAATCATCAGCTGGGGATCCTGTCCGATGAGGAGTTCGACCGGGTGTTCAAACCCGAGAATATGGTGTGATTTAAAACGCGTAATGGGAGCAGAGCCATTGAAAAACGATAAAGAACTGACCTGGAAACTGGTCAATACAGAGCATGTCGTCACGGACCGGTGGATCGATTTCCGCCGGCTCTCCTACGAGATGCCGGACGGCACGTTGTTCGAGCCATTCTACAATTACAGCCGCCGCAGCTATGTGGTGATCGCCGCGACGGACACGGAAGGGAACTATATCTGCGTCCGCCAGTACCGGCAGGGGATCGGCGCCGTAACGACGGAATTTCCGGCGGGCGGAATCGAAAACTACGGGACGACGGACTACGAAAAGACGGGCCGGGAGGAAGATCCGCTCGAGGCCGCCAGACGGGAGCTTATCGAGGAGACCGGATATACCAGCGACGACTGGACACATTTGCTTACCATCCCCTCCGATGCCACCCTCGGGGACAACTATGCCCATCTGTACCTGGCAAAGAACTGCAGGAAAGTGCAGGGACAGACGCTGGACGAGACAGAGTTCATGAATGTGACTGTTATACCGCCCGCCGAGCTCGAAAAAATGGCCGCCGCAGGGCAGTTCCAGCAGGCGATTCATGTTTTGACGCTGATGCTTGCAAAAAATTGCTGAGGGCAGGGGTCTGACCCTTTTCGCAC
>DGTA01000066.1:1412-9272 GCA_002394165.1 Lachnospiraceae bacterium UBA4348
GTGCGAAAAGGGTCAGACCCCTGCCTTGAGCCCCACGTTTCAAAGGAGGTCATCATGCTGAATGCACATCTTTTTTGTGATGTGAAGCGGCGGCTCTGCCGCCTGGCGCTCGTACCCGTATTTGTGTTTCTTGCGCTCTTGCTGCCGGCTTCCGGGACTTCCTGCGCGGCGAAAAGCAGCGCGAAGGCGTCCTACCGGATCATCTACAAGTATAATGGCGGATGGCTCACGCTCTGTCAGCGGATGAGGGGTGAGAACCCGACGACTTACACCGCGGAGGATGAAATTAAACTGGCGGAGCCGTACCGGGAGAGATACCGTTTTCTGGGGTGGTATTCTTCGGCGGATTTCAAAAAGGGCTCAAGGGTAAAGGTCATTCCGAAGGGGTCGACCGGGACGATCAGGCTCTATGCGCATTTCGTGCCGTATGACGGGTATATTCACTTTGACCCGAACGGGGTGACCGATGATTTCCCGGCGGATATAAACTGTATTAAGGGGAAGACTTATGTCCTTCCGGGAGCACGTGATCCCAATCTGGGAAGCTGGAATACGAAGCCGGACCTGACCGGGCGGTTCTATTATCCGGGACAGAAGGTGAAGGACCTGGCGGTAAACGGAAGGAACGTGACGCTCTATGCGGATCCTTTCTCGCCGGGGAATAATATCGCGAAGATCACCAGGTATTTTGTTCGGATCGGCTATTCGAAGGAAGCGGCTGCGGCCATCGCCGGCAATTTAATGTTCGAATCCGGCGGAGGGGCCTCCGATATTAAACTCAACGCGGTGGAATACAGCACGGGACGAGGCATCGGCATGGTCCAGTGGACCAACACGGTGGACGGACCGAGGAGGACGGCGTTTGAAAAGTTCTGCGCGTCTCAGGGGAAACCGTGGCCGAATAAAGACCTGAAGGTGCAGGTGGATTTCCTGATCAGGGAACTGAACGGAAAGTACGGAGCGATCTGGAAATTCCTGCCGAGAATGGGATATCCGTCGGAGTATAAGATGACGCTGAAGCAGTTCAAAAAACTCAGAAATCTCTCAAAAGCCGTCGGCGTTTTTTGCGCCTGCTTCGAGCGGCCGTATATGAGGGACGCGCATCTGTCGACAAGGACGATGTACGCGAGGATCGCCTATCGATATGTGAATTGAGAGATGGCAGGGTAGTGCCCTTGATTAGAACAACATAAGACAAAGTCAAAGGATCTTAAGCTATTTGCCGCTTTTGAAAACGCTGCATATGCTTAAGATCCTTTTGACTTTGCCGTTATGCTGCATAACCCTTCACCCCTTCAAGGCAGTCCGGCGGTCCTATGCCATCTGCATATGACAAGGGGGGCACTCCTCTTCACATAGAGTAGAGAAAAAAAGTATTACCCTGTTCCAAAGGGGACGTTACCGCAGCGCCGGTACTTGGCGAGGGCGAAGCCCGAGCCTTACGTACCGCTGCGCGAGGTAAGAGCGGGAGCGTTCCCCGTGGAACAGGATAATACTTTTTTATTCCTATATGTGTATAAGGACGGACCCCTGTCAGTCCCGCTCTTTCCGGGGCGTTTTTCCGTCATAGATATACATTTTTTGGCTGCCGCATTCAGGCAGCTCCCGCCTCATCCGGTCAAAGACCGGCTCGTAGTCCAGATCCGTGACCGGCAGGTCGATGCGCACGTTATCCAGCGCTGACAGACACATACCTTCGAGGATCTCGTAGCCATGATAAGCTGTGTCGATATTGCAGCTGTGTACCTTCGAATCATCCTCGATCCACTCGGCAAATTCAGTGTAATAAGGTGTCTGGATGGGTACCTGCTGATGGTTGCGCCAGCCGGGCTCTTTCCCCTCGATGAGCCTTCCGCCGGTCGCCTTCGTGCAGGCACCCCAGAAGCCGTCCGTCTCCGCGTAGACATACCCGTCCGTGCCGTAGACGGTCAGGCGGTTGTCGCTGCTCCCGTATTCGGGCGGATTGTGGGCTTCGGCCAGGTAGCCGCACTCCACGTAGGCGTGGACACCGTTCTCCAGTTCCATCGTACCGAGCAGGTAATCGGGTGCCGGGTGATTGTCGTCGAGGCAGATGGGGCCGTGAACATGGCCGCATACCCATTTGGCCCTGTATCCGCCGTTCGCCCAGAGAATGTAGTCGACATAGTGGGTGCCCAGCTGAGAAAACCAGGCCTGGCATTCCACGTGGATCTTGCGGATCTGCCCGATCTCCCCCTCATCGATCCTTCTCTTGAGAGACTGCATCTGGGACAGGTATTTCTGCTGGTGGCAGACCACCGCTTTGATGCCGCTGCGGTGGCAGAGCTCTTTCATTTTCTGTGCTTCCTGGAGGCTTTCCGCAATGGGCTTCTCCAGCGAGATGGCTTTTACGCCGCAGCGGACGCCCAGCTCGATCATGGAAAGACGCAGGTCCGGATAGGTCACGAACACAAAGACCTCGGGACGGGTCTCCTCCAGCATCTTCTCAGCATCCGTATACAGGGGCACATCATGAAGACCGTACTGTGCGGCGACGGCTTTCATCTTTTCCTCATCCAGGTCGCACAGCCCGACGACTTTATAATAATCCGGGTTTTCCAGCAGCCCGTGGAGATGGATCTTCCCGCGGACTCCCAGTCCCATCACGGCAACAGTGTGCACACTCATGATTCCCTCCTCATTATATCGTTCATATAAGCGCCGTCAAGGCGGACGACGCTGTCCGGATCGAGCGCGGCCGCCGGGTTTTCATCCTCGACCATGATCCAGCCCCGGTAGCCTGTTTCGGCGAGAAAGCGGATGATGGCAGGATAATCGATGGCACCTTCCCCCATCACGGTCCAGGAGCCATCCGATGCGCGGTCCTTGAAATGGACGTGGCGGATGAGGCGGCGGTGGTCTTTCATAAGGGAGAGAGCATCGATCCCTCCGTTGACGATGTGCCCGACATCCGGCGCCCAGCCGATGGCGGTGTTCCCGAGCAGGCCGAACAGGATCTCATAATCTTCGGCACTGACGAACAGGGAATTCCTGGCGCTGTTGGGATGGAAGCAGGAGACGATCCCCTCTTCAGCGGCGAGAACGGCCGCTTCCTGCATGCAGGCGATCAGGTTTTTCCTGCGCTCTTCCAGCACTGCCCCTTCCCCGCGCGGCTTCGACCCGGCATGGTGGCTCATCATGAGCTTCGCGAAGGGGAAATGCTTCAGGAAACTGACAGCCCGGCAGCTTAAGGCGCGCTCATCATCGGTCTGCGACGGCCCCTCCCAGTCCTGGTGAAGGACGAGGGCGGCCAGCTCCATATGGTATTTTTCAAGCAGGGATGCCAGCTCCAGAGGGCGGTCGAAGTAGGGACCGAGCATGTCGATCTCGGCCTCAAGGCTTCCAAAACCGGCAAGGGAGGCCGCCTCAAGCATATGAGGGACCTCCCCGGCATACTTCTTTCCCATTTTCCACGGGTATGTCTGGCATCCGAATCTCAGCCCGGCCACGGTAATTACCTGGCCAGATCCTGCACGAGGCCGATCTGCTCAGGCGTCAGCGGCAGGATATCCGAGTTTTCATTCGAGGTGCTGGAATCTTCGATCAGGATCATCTTGGTATCCTTCTGAGTGACGGTGTTGTGCCACAGAGTGGCGGGGATGTTGTAGACTTTGTTCGGCTCCATTTTCACAGCGCCGAATTCAAGGCCGCCAGCCGTCTCGTTGGCGAAGATGAGTGTGCAGCTGCCCGCGATCAGGACGAACAGCTCATCCGTTAAATTGTGGCGCTCGAGATTGTCGATCCCGGTGATGTCGTTGGCCGGTTTCCAGTTCTTGATCCCGACGGTCCATTTTTCATTTTCAAAAACGCGGTGCATGCCTTCGCCTGTGAATTCGTACTGTAAGATTTCCATTTTGTTTTCCTTTCTTGTTGTCGTTAACCTTTGACTGCGCCTGCGGTGAGTCCTTCGACCAGTCGTTTCTGGGCGAAGAAGAACATGATGCAGACGGGGATGATCGTGATGATGCCGCCGGCCGTGAGCAGGCCCCAGTCGACGCCGAGCTGGCCGATGAGACTCTTTAAGGCGACCGGGATGGTCCTCGAAGCGTTGTTCGTGAACATGACCGCGAAGGTATATTCATTCCAGGACGTCATGAAGATATAGACGCCGGTCGCCACGAGGGACGGTCCCAAAAGCGGCATGATGATCTTTAAGAAGGCGGTCCTGCGGTTGCAGCCGTCCACCAGCGCGGCCTCCTCAAGCGTCATGGGAAGGTCGTTCATGAACCCGTTGAGCAGCCACACGGAGAAGGGCAGAGTGAAGGTGGTGTAAGCCAGCACCAGTGCCCAGGGCGTGTAGAGGATCTTCAGGTTTCTCATGATCGAGTAGAGCGGGATGAGCAGCAGTACCGTGGGGAACATATTGTTGCTCAGGAACATCGCCATCAGTATGCGTCTCCCTTTGAAGCGGTAGCGCGAGAACGCGTAGGCCGCCAGGGTGGAGGCCGTCAGGGAAACGACGGTCGTCAGGGACGCCGCGATGAGGCTGTTCTTCATGGCTGAGATGAAGTTGACGGTGGTCGTGAACAGATTCTTATAACTCTCCCAGGTGATGGCCCGGGGCCAGTAGGTGATCGCTCCGTACAGCTCTGTCTCCGGCTTTATGGAGGTGATAAAGATCCAGTAAAACGGAAACAGGATAAAGACAAGGAGCAGCACCAGAGGGAGATAAAGCGTCACGAACTGCTTCAGGAAAGACTCTCTTTTCATTTAATCGTCCTCCCCTCTGAATGTAAAGATCAGATACGGCACCGCCACCGAACAGAGCAGGATCGCCAGCATGATGGCCATCGCGGAAGAGTATCCGAGATTTAATATGTTCGCTTTATTGAAGACATAAACGCTGAGCGTCTGCGTCGCATAGGCCGGTCCGCCTTCCGTCATGTTGAAGATGACGTCGACTGAGTTGGCGACCCAGATAATACGAAGCAGCAGCGTGATCATGATCGTATTGCGGATGCTCGGGATCGTGATGCGAAACAGCTTCTGGACGGGAGAGGCCCCGTCGATATCGGCCGCCTCGTACAGCTCGTAGGGGATCCCCTGGAGGGCTGCCAGGATCATCAGCGCAAAGAACGGGATGCCCTGCCAGACGATCGTGACGATGACAGCCGGGAATGCGGTCCTCGGGTTTGCCAGGAAGGCGATATTGTCGCCGGTTATATGCAGCTTTTGGAGAATGTCATTGACGACGCCGTAATTGCCGTCGTACATCCATCTCCACATCAGGCCGATCAGGACGCCCGGGGTGACCCAGGGGATCAGGCTGACGGCGCGCACAACGCCCCTTCCGCGGAAAGAACGGTTCAGAAGCAGGGCGAGGATAAATCCGAACAGGAACTGGAATCCCACGCCGAAAACGACCCACTGGATGGTTTTGATGAGCGATTTCCAGAACAGGGGATCCTTGAACAGGGCAGCATAGTTGGCCAGCCCGATGAAGGCGATGTCTTTCGGCTTCCTCAGATCATAATTCTGGAAGCTCATCCGGATGGCATTGACCACCGGGATGAAGACCACGCACAGAATGATAAGCACTGCCGGGGCGACCAGCAGATAGGGATAAATACTTTTCTTTTTTACCATAGCCTTTCCCTCTCAAAAACTGCTTTGCCGGGAAGGCAAAGCAGTTTTGCAAAGGTCCATTCAGTTATCAGTACTCAGTCCCCGCGGGGCGGTGCACAGAATTACGGATTTAATGCGGCATTGAGCTGCTGCATGCATTCCTCGGCGGTGATGTCGCCTACCAGTGCCTGGCTGACGGTTGCGGGCCAGTTGGTGATCCACTCGGTGGTCTCATCCTTGATCGGAAGGATGCCGGCTACGTCGACGCCCTCGAAGGAGACCAGCATGAACGGATCATTCTGGAAGTATTCACCCTGCTGTACAGTCGTGCTGACCGGGATATTGCCGGTGCCTTCGCACCACATCTTTTCACCGTCATAAGCGGCAAGGTATTTCAGCCATTCGAAAGCGGCATCCTTGTTTTCGCAGGAAGCGAACATAACGTTCTCGGTGTCGCCCATGGAGGTCCACTGTCCTTCGCCTGCCGGGAAGATGAAAGCGCCTACGTCATCGCCCAGTTCCTCAACCATTCCCTTGGAGGAGCCGATGTGATGCACGGTCATGGCGGTCAGGCCGGACTTGAAGTTGGCGATGATCTCCTGGAAACCGTCGTTCGTTGCGGTGGGCGGGCAGTAGCCTTTCTGGTAGATGTCGATGAAGTCCTGCATGCCCTGGATGGCTTCCGGAGTGGACAGGTCATCCCATGAACCGCCGCGTGCATAGATAAAGCTTCCCCACGGCTCCTGGCCGCCGGATGCTCCGCGCATGCCCCAGCCGTAAACGTCTGTCTTTCCGTCGCCGTCGGTGTCCATCGTGCATTTTTCGATGGCGGTAAGCAGCTCGTCATAGGTCTTGGGAACTTCCACGCCGGCTGCCTCGAAGATTGACGGTCTGTAGTAGACGTAAAGGATCTGGGTGTTCCACGGCATCAGATACATGGCATCGGATCCGCCGGCCTGTTTCATGATGTTGTAGAGGTTCTCGGAAATATCATCCTTGTCCTCCCAGGCATCCACATAGGGATTCAGGTCTTCAAGCAGGTCGTTGTTGACGAACATCGGGGTCGCGGTCAGCTTCAGGGTGGCCACGTCGATGTCAGCGCCGCCCATGACGGTGTTGAACAGGGTATTGTTGTATCCGCCGCCGTCCCACGGGATCTCCTCGCCGACGACCTCAATGCCGTACTCGTTCTCAGCATTGAATTTTGCGATGATCTCCTGCATCAGAGCGGAATAATCCGTGTTGTCTGCCCAGTATACATAGTTAAGAGTGCACGGCTCGATCGACTCAGCGTTTGTCAGTGCGCCGAAAGAAACCACACCCAGTGCCGCAGCGGCCAGAAGGCCTGCAAGTCTCATCTTTTTCATCTTTTTGCCTCCTTTTAGTTACACGTGATGCAACAATGTTAGTCGAAATGACCATAACTTCGAAAATATAATAGCACTATTTGGCTAAAATGGCAAATAAAAATGGGAATATAGGCCGGGTTTAATGACACATGGCCTTCATGACATTTGCAGACTTGTTTTTTTGGGCTTTATCCTTCATATTATATAAAGAGTATCCGCTGTGATAAAAGGAGTGTAAGCAGATGATGAATAGAAAATTACTGGCCGGTTTTTTTGCGGCGGCTGTCCTCATGGGAACAGCTGCCGGTGAGTGCGCCGCAGAAAATGCCGCTGTGCCCGAAGCGCCCGCCGCGGAGGCCGCGGTCACGGAGATGGCAGACGTATTGACGGATGCTGACGATGCACCGCTCAACTCGGTTTATCAGATCAGCGCCCAGGCGTGCGTTGAACATACCCCGTACGGGAACGGCATTTCCTCCGCCTCCGGTGAATACACGGATCTGAGGAGCATCAGAGGTTACCTGAGCGGCTCGCTTACGACGGCCGGCCCTTCGGAAGATATGAAGTATCAGATGTTTGTCTCGTCCGGTCCCTCCGGCGGGGAACCCTCCGCGATGTATTACCGGTCGTTTTCCTCCGGGACATGGAGCGCGTGGCATATGGTCTCCGATCAGGCGATGCCGTCTTCATCAAACATCGCGATACGCAAAAAAATGATCGCTCCGTTTCTTGATGCGGAGGGAAATCCGACGGCGGAGAACACCGGAACGGCCAATCCGCAGTACATGGGAGATGATCCGGCGATCTTCAGCGATTTTAATGACGCTCCCAGGAACAGCATCTACCAGATCGATCTTGACTGTGATCCTTCTGTGATGGCCAACAACCCCCTGCCGGGATGTTCATCGGTTCTGATCACGGCCGGCTT
>DGTA01000025.1 GCA_002394165.1 Lachnospiraceae bacterium UBA4348
TGCCAGAGCTTCATGACCGAGCTGTGCCGCCATATCGGCGCTGACACAGACGTTCCCGCCGGTGATATCGGTGTCGGCGGACGTGAGATCGGCTTCCTGTACGGACAGTACAAGAGGATCCGCAACCTTTATGAAGGCGTGCTCACCGGCAAGGGCCTGACCTACGGCGGATCTTTGGCCAGGACTCAGGCGACCGGCTATGGTCTGCTTTATCTGACAGAGGAAATGCTGAAGTGCAACGGCAAGGACATTGCCGGAAAGACCGTCGCCGTATCCGGTGCCGGCAACGTGGCGACCTATGCTATCGAGAAGGCATGGCAGCTTGGTGCCAAGCCTGTGACCTGCTCCGATTCTACGGGCTGGATCTATGATCCCGAAGGTATTGATGTGGATACCCTGATCGAAGTCAAGCAGGTGAAGCGTGCCCGCCTGACCGAATATGCGGCTGCAAGACCCTCCGCACAGTATCATGAGGGCAAGGGTGTCTGGTCCGTGAAGTGCGATATCGCCCTTCCGTGCGCAACCCAGAACGAGCTGCTGATCGACGATGCAAAAGCACTTGTGGCCAACGGCTGCTTCGCAGTCTGCGAAGGCGCCAACATGCCCACTTCCCTGGATGCAACCAAGTATCTGCAGGAGAACGGCGTGCTGTTCGTACCGGGCAAAGCTTCCAACGCCGGCGGCGTAGCCACCTCCGCTCTGGAAATGACCCAGAACTCCGAGCGCCTTTCCTGGACCTTTGAAGAAGTTGACGCCAAGCTCAAACAGATCATGGTCAACATCTTCCATAACCTGGATGATGCGGCAAAGAAATTCGGCAAAGACGGCGACTATGTCACCGGTGCCAATATCGCCGGCTTCCTGAAAGTGGCTGAGGCCATGGAGGCACAGGGCATCGTCTGATGATGACTGGGACGGTTCTGTGTCAGGATCCGCTGACAGAGGGACAGTCCTACCAGGTAAAGAAGAATAAAACATAACACCCTGTTCCCATGGGGAGAGCCCTCGCTCACGTCCCCTTGTGAACAGGGTGTTGCGTTTTATTCATACCTTCAACTCCAAAGGACTGTCCCCTGTCATGCTGATGGAATTAAGCTTTTTTCGATCTTGATCAGCCGGCTTGTCCCGAGCCTGGATGCGCCCAGCTCTATAAAGCGCTCGGCGTCCTCGAAGGAGGAGATCCCGCCGGCGGCCTTGATCCTTACATCCGGTCCCACATGGGCGGCGAAGAGGGCGATGTCCTCGAAGGTGGCGCCTGCGTGTGAAAAACCGGTCGATGTCTTGATAAAATCGGCTCCCGCATTTGTGACGATGCGGCACATCCGGATCTTTTCTTCTTCCGTCAGAAGGCATGTCTCGATGATCACTTTAAGGGTCAGGCCGCCGCAGGCCTTCTTGAGCTTGCGGATCTCATCCTCTACCAGATCGTCGCGGCCATCTTTGAGCCATCCGATGTTGATGACCATGTCCAGCTCGGAAGCGCCGTTTTCGATTGCCTCCCGAAGCTCAAAGAGTTTGCACGCTGTGGTGGTGTTTCCGTTCGGGAATCCGATCACAGTGCATACATTCACTGCACCTTCCAGGTATTCCGAGGCAGTGCGCACATAGCAGGGCGGTATGCAGACACTGGCTGCCTTGTATTTTACTGCATCATCGCAAAGGGCCAGGATCTGGGCTTTCGTCGCTCCCTGGGCCAGAAGTGTGTGATCGACTCTGGAAAGGATCTGTTCATGGGTCATGGCTGATAACCTCCTTCTTGTTTTCTGACAGGATATTGACTAAAAACATGGTCTCGATTAATATGAAAGCGATCTGAAATGAGTATATCATATCCGGTCTGCCAAAGTAACAGATGCTGCTGAAAGGGGGATCCAAATGGAGATAGAACGCAAATGGATGGTTAACGGATGGCCTGAGCTTGACCTGCCTGTCGAAAAGGAATACCGGATGAGACAGGGATATCTTTGTGTGGCACCTACTGTGCGGATCCGGGAAGAAGCAAAGACCGGAGGGGATACCTCCTGGATCCTGTGCTTTAAAAAGGGGCGCGGGCTGGTAAGAAATGAGATCGAGATGCCCGTGTCCAGAAAAATGTTCTACGAACTGGAGGAGATGATCGGGGATCCGCTGATCAACAAGGTCAGAAGAAGCTACCGGCTTCCGGAAGGACTGCTCCTGGAAGTGAACCATGTGGATGAGGGACTGGACTCGGAATTCTGGTATGCGGAGATCGAATTCGAGTCCGAGGAACAGGCCCTTTCCTGGAGGGCGAGGAAAAAAGAACTGAAGGAATACCTGAAGGACGAGGTCACAGAAGTAGACGGAAGCTCCATGGGAGCTTACTGGATCCGGACAAGGCTGGCCGGAATGTAAGTGGGAGGAGGCAGAAAATGAAAAGATCACAGATCAATCAGGCGATCCTCTACGTGATGGAGGCGCTGAAGGAAAACAGGTTCCCGCTGCCGCCGTTCGCGTATTATACTCCTGAGCAGTGGAAGAACGTGGATGCATCGGAGGAAGAGATCGTCGACAACATGCTCGGCTGGGATATCACTGACTTTGGCAGCGGAGATTTTTCTACATACGGATTATCCATCTTTACGTTCCGGAACGGAAATTTCTATCAGAAAGACAAATACCCGAAGTCCTACGCGGAGAAGATCCTCTATGTGATGGACGGGCAGATCCTGCCTTTCCATTATCACTGGAGCAAGATGGAAGATATCATCAACCGGGGAGGCGGCGATCTGGAGATCACTATGTACAACTGCACTCCGGAGGATTTTGCAGATATGGACGGCGGTCTTAACGGCGCGCCGGGCAGCTTTGCCGATACGGATGTGGTTACTTGCATCGACGGAAAAAAGACCGTCATCCCGGCCGGGGGAAAGATCATACTTCACCCCGGACAGTCTGTGACGCTTACTCCCGGTCAGTATCATCAGTGGCAGGGCGTGCCCGGGACCGGCGATGTGATCCTTTTCGAGGTATCGGCCACGAATGATGACAATGTCGACAACCGGTTTTACCACAACAGCCAGAGGATTCCGGATATCGAGGAGGATGAGCCGGCGAAGTACCTGATGTTCAAGGACTATAAGCAGTATTATAAGGGATGAAAAAAAACCGCGTATCTAAGGGAAAT
Organism: Lachnospiraceae bacterium UBA4348; assembly: GCA_002394165.1. Taxonomy (GTDB): domain Bacteria; phylum Bacillota; class Clostridia; order Lachnospirales; family Lachnospiraceae; genus Merdiplasma. The sequence continues at coordinate 3,146 of DGTA01000025.1, forward strand.
CCTTAAATACGCGGATCTTTTTAGAGAGCAGATAACGGGAATCGAACCCGCCTCCTCAGCTTGGGAAGCTGATGTTCTACCAATGAACTATATCTGCATGCAGCATTTGCTACGTTCGATATTATAGCACAACCCGAAAACCTTGTAAACAGGTATAAAAAACCGTTGACACATCTTTTTTGCGGTGATATTATTCTTACTAATCAGATAGGAGATATACATTAAAATGTATACCGAAGAGAAAAGGAGGATATTCTGATGAAAAAAAGAGCCCTTGCCGTTCTGGCGGCAGCATTCGCAGCAACCATGAGCCTCTCTGCTTTTGCGGGTGACGACAATACCATCATCATCGCAGCGACTCCGACTCCTCACGGTGAGATCCTGGAACAGGTCAAGCCGATCCTGGAGGAGCAGGGTTATACCCTCGACATCCAGATCTTCGAAGATTATATCATTCCGAACAATGTGGTCGAGAGCGGCGAGATGGATGCCAACTATTTTCAGCATGTTCTTTACCTGAATGATTTCAACGCGCAGAACGGCACCCATCTTGTGAATGCAGCCGGCATCCATTATGAGCCCTTCGGCGTTTACGGCGGCCAGAAGAAATCCCTTGATGAGCTCGCTGACGGCGACAAGATCGCGGTTCCGAACGATCCGACCAATGAGGCCCGCGCTCTGCTTCTTCTCGAGGAGAACGGCGTGCTGACCCTGAAGGAAGGTGTCGGCCTTGAGGCTACAAAGCTTGATGTTGAATCCTATGCAAAGGATATCGAGCTGGTGGAAGTGGAAGCCGCCCAGGTTCCGCATCTTCTCGGTGAAGTCTCCTACGCTGTCATGAACGGTAACTATGCCCTTGAGGCAGGCTTCTCCGCCAGCAAGGATGCGATCGCTCTTGAGAGCGCTGACTCCGATGCTATCTCCCAGTATGTTAACGTTATCGCCGTTAAGGAAGGGAATGAGAACAGTGAGAAGATCCAGGCGCTGATCGCTGCCCTGACCTCTGATGAGATCAGAGAGTATATCGACAGCACCTATGACGGCTCCGTTGTAGCCTATGCTCCGGCAGAGGAAGGCGTGACAGAGGAAGTTACCGAAGCCATCACCGAGTAAGACCTGCAAGGTAGACAAAAATAAAGATCTGGTATAAAATATCTGAATAGAAAAGCAGCAGACGCGCCGCCCATAGAACTTAGCTTTATGGGCGGCGATGTTTATGTGAAGAGAGCGTTTGGCGGAGGAAATATGGAACCAATCATCGTTGTCGATCATCTGAACAAAACATTCCAGACGAAGGAAGGACCGGTCACAGCCGCAAAGGATATCTCCTTTACCATCGAGAAGGGGGACATTTTCGGGATCATAGGTCTGTCCGGTGCCGGAAAGAGTACGCTGGTGAGATGCCTTAACCTGCTGGAACGGCCTGATTCGGGCACGGTCATGGTGGACGGAGAGGACCTGCAGGCCCTGACGCCCAGACAGCTGCGCGAGAAGAGAAAGAATATCGGCATGATCTTCCAGCATTTTAATCTGCTGATGCAGAGGAACGTGATCGACAATATCTGTTTTCCGCTGGAGATCAGCGGAATGAAGAAAAGCGAAGCCAGAAAAAAGGCGATGGAGTACTTAAAGATCGTCGGCATGGAAGAGAAGGCGAAGGCTTACCCGGCCCAGCTTTCCGGCGGACAAAAGCAGCGCGTTGCCATCGCGAGAGTGCTGGCGAACACGCCGCAGATCATCCTGTGCGATGAGGCGACCTCCGCGCTTGATCCGCAGACGACGAAATCGATCCTGGAGCTTCTCTCTCAGATCAATAAGGATTTCGGGATCACGATCGTGGTGATCACCCATGAGATGAGCGTGGTGCAGCAGATCTGTTCCCACGTGGCCGTCCTGGACAAGGGCGAGCTGGCTGAGATGGGGACCGTGCGCGAGATATTCGAAAAGCCGAAGACGGAAGCGGCGAAACGGCTGATCATCGGAAACCAGTCAGGCATCGTGGAGGAAATGAAGGGAAAAAGACTTATCCGCATCGTGTTCGACGGACAGTCCTCTTATGAGCCTGTCGTCAGCAATGTGTCGCTGGCCTTCGGGACCCCTGTCAATATCATGTATGCCGCCACTAGGGATATCGGCGGAAGCGCTGTGGGTGAAATGATCCTCCAGCTGCCTGAGAATACGCTTGTGGCCGACAGGATGATGGAGTATCTCGTGGAACGGAAATTGAAGGTGGAGGAACTGAGCAATGAATGAGATCGCCAAAATGCTGCTGGAAGGAACCCGGGATACTCTTTACATGACACTGGCAGCCACGTTTTTCGGCTATCTGCTCGGACTGCCTCTGGGGATCGTACTGACGGTGACCGACAAAAACGGTATCCGGCCCAATGCCCTGATCTACCGGATCCTGGATATCATCGTGAATATACTTCGCTCCATCCCGTTCCTGATCCTGCTGATCCTGGTCATCCCGGTCACCCGATTCATCGTCGGTAAAAGCTACGGATCGACAGCGACGATCGTGCCGCTCGTCATTGCGGCCGCACCGTTTATCGCCCGAATGGTCGAATCCTCCCTTAAGGAGGTGGACAAAGGTGTGATCGAAGCGGCTGAGAGCATGGGGGCGAATGCGCTGACGATCATCTGGAGAGTGCTCCTGCCCGAGGCGAGGACATCCCTGCTGGTCGGCGTCACCATCGTGCTGGGGACCATCCTGGGTTACTCCGCAATGGCAGGCGTGGTCGGCGGCGGCGGACTGGGAGATATCGCCATCCGTTACGGATATTACCGCTATGAGACCGGCATGATGCTGGTGACCATCGTGATCCTGGTGGCTCTGGTACAGATCCTGCAGGGCATCGGTATGCTGATCTCGCGCAGGCTCGACCGCAGGAATGCTTAAATTGACAAACTTCGATATTTAAGGTATATTTGCTTTACTGTTTTTTACCTTAAATATAAGAAAATAATCGTTTTTTACAGTCTGCAGACCAGAGGTTTGAGGTACTGCGAAGGGAGGCATTATGAAAAAACGATACTTGGTTTGTCTGTTTGTCCTTCTTACCTGCATGCTTTTTGCCATGCCGGCATCTGCCAGATGGGTAAAGGAAAATAACGGATATGTCTATTATACAGGCAAAGGAGTCCGGACAAATACGGTTTGGATCGCCCAGAAGAATGTCGGGATCGTCACGTTTGCGAGCGGGAATACCTACGGCATCAAAAAAGACGGGAGTCTTTTCAAGGGCTGCCTGACCTGGAAGTCAAAGACCTATTATTTCAACAGTAAGGGACTCCTGGTCAAGAATAAGTGGATCAAGGGAAGCGGAACAAATATGTTCCACACGGACAAAAACGGTGCTCTCCTGGTCAGCCGGATCGCCAAGATCGGCGGAAAATGGTATGGTTTCAATAAAAAAGGTCTGATGATCAGGGGTGCGGCCACCCTCGGAAAGAAGACCTATTACTTCAGGAAAGACGGCACCATGGTCATAAAAGGCCTTGTCAGGATCAAAGGCAGGATCTTCTTTTTCGGGAACAACGGTGTCATGGTCGTTTCCAGATGGGCCGGAAGGTATTATTTCAGCAGTAAGGGATATGCACTGACAAACTGCTGGAGGGGAGAGAGATATCTGGGAGCCGACGGAAAATACTGCATCGGACTTGCCAGGATCGGATCCGATCTCTACTTCTTCAATAATAACGGGACAAAATTCAAGAGCGGTTCAAAGACCGTGAACGGAAAAACCTATCTGTTCGATGCAAACGGAAAAGCCGTCAACGGCAGCAGCCGTTTTGAGGATTCCTACTACACCGATCCGGTGGTGAGCGATGAAGCGCTCCTGGCGGCGATCATTTATTCTGAATCCGGCAATCAGCCCTATTATGGACAGCTGGCCGTCGGACTGGTGATCACCAACCGGATGAGAAGCAGCGAATTCCCGAACAAGCTTAAAGATGTTATCTACGCAAAACAGCAGTTCGAGCCGACCAGGAACGGAGCTCTGACCAGGTATCTCAAGAACCCGTCCCTTGTATCGGATATGAGCAAAAAAGCTGCTAAGGTAGTCCTGGCCGCTTACCCGCTGAACAAATATTTTACCACTGACGAAAAAGGAAAGCGGATAAGCATGGAGGGTTACTATTTCTTCATGACGAAGCCCGCTTACGACAGACTTGGCCTGAGCTCGGCTTATATCAAGCTTAAGGACCATGTGTTCTTTAAAAGATGGTCCAGATGACCGGATACGGAAATAACAGGATATGATCACATTTCTCAGCGGAGAGGTCGTCTCCGTGAAAAACAATACACTGATCCTGGATGTGAACAATGTCGGCTACAGGATCTTCGTCTCGGAAAGGGACGCAAGGTCGATGCCGGCGGCGGGAGAGGAAGTCAGGGTCTACACCTTTTTGAGCGTCCGGGAGGATGCTCTGAATCTGTACGGATTTTTATCCGAGGATGATCTTGAGATCTACCGGCGCCTTATCCAGGTGAGCGGGATCGGGCCCAAGGGCGGGCTCGGGATCCTGTCTGTCATGACGGCCAATGAGCTTCGGATGGCCATCCTGACCGACGACGCGAAGGCGATCTCGAATGCGCCGGGGATCGGGCCCAAGACTGCCAAAAAACTGATCCTTGAAATGAAGGACCGTGTCGACCTTGAGGATGTCATATCTCATCCGGCGGCAGCGGCTTCATCAGCCGGATCGGATGAACTTGAAAAGAATAAGGCCGAGGCCGTTTCGGTAATGACCGCACTGGGCTACTCGGCTTCTGAAGCGCTGCGCGCCGTCCGGAAAGTCCATGTGACAGAGGGGATGAGCGCGGACGATATCCTGCGCAGTGCCCTGCGCGAAGGGGAGTAACAGTTTGGCTGCAAAAGTGCTTAACACGGGAAGAACGGAGGAGGAGAAGGTTTTCGAGCAGTCTCTGCGTCCGAGGTTCCTTGACGAATATATCGGCCAGGAAAAGGCCAAGAATACTCTGAAGATCTATATAGAGGCTGCCAGGCAGAGAAAAGACACCCTGGACCACGTGCTTTTCTACGGGCCTCCCGGACTTGGGAAAACAACGCTTGCCGGGATCATTGCCAATGAACTTGGCGTAAAGATGAAGGTCACTTCGGGACCAGCCATAGAAAGGCCGATCGACCTGGTCAAGGTCCTGATCAATCTCGGACCGGGCGATGTGCTTTTTATCGATGAGGTGCACCGTCTCAACCGCCAGGTGGAAGAAGTCCTGTACCCGGCGATGGAAGATTTCTGTGTGGATGTTGTCCAGCATGAAGGCTCATCGGGAGCCTCGCGCAGGATCCCGCTCGCGCCCTTCACCCTGGTGGGAGCGACTACCAGGGCAGGTCTTTTAACAGCGCCCTTAAGGGACCGCTTCGGAGTGATCAGCCACCTTGAACTCTACTCGGTGGAGGAACTGAAGACGATCATCCTGCGGTCTGCAGGCGTACTGAAGGTAGCGATCGACGATGAAGGAGCGCTGGAACTGGCGAGACGGTCCAGGGGAACTCCCAGGCTTGCCAACCGCTTCCTGAAAAGAGTCAGGGACTACGCCCAGGTAAGATGCGACGGTGTCATCACCGGAAAAACGGCGGCAGAGGCGCTGGATTTTCTTGACGTGGACAGCCTTGGACTGGATAATGTTGACAGGGAGATCCTTACCGTCATGATCGAACGCTTCGGCGGAGGTCCCGTGGGACTGGATACCCTCTCTGCATCGATCGGGGAGGATGCCGGCACCGTGGAGGATGTATATGAGCCCTACCTGATCAAGAACGGGTTTATTATGCGAACTCCCAGAGGAAGAGTCGTACTCGAGAAGACATATCATCATTTCGGTTTGGAATACGTTAAAGAGGACTGATCCGGATCTGTTCCGGAGAGCAACTACAGAAAGGCGGAAGTGGCCATGACATCCAAAAACTTCACACAGGTGCTGATCGGCGGAAAGATCTACACGCTGGGCGGATATGAAAGTGAAGAATACCTGCAGCGGGTGGCAGGATACCTGAACGGAAAGATCTCGGAGGTAAAAACGCTGGACGGATATCAGCGGATGACTCCTGAAATGAAAAGCCTCGTGCTCAACCTGAACACGGCGGATGATTATTTCAAATTAAAGAAGCAGGCGGATGAGCTTGGTGACCAGATCGCCCAGAAGGATAAAGAGCTGTATGAGATCAAACACGAACTGATCTCAGCCCAGATGAAGCTTGAGAGCGTTCAGAATGAGTTGGATTCCCTGAAAAACGAGGATCGGGAGTACCAGAAAAAGATCGCTGTGCTTGAATCGAAACTTGATGAGGAAGGCAAAAGCAAAAAATCCTGACCAGTAAAGCCGCATCGTATTCCCCGGCGGGAGACAATGCGGCTTTTAGTTATCCGGAAGGCTGTGAGGACTGAATAATAATGAAACTGAAAAGACCGGAATTGCTGTCCCCGGGCGGCTCGGGTGAAGGGATCCGTGCCTGTATCTGTGCGGGAGCGGATGCTGTTTATGCGGGCGGATCCATGTTCGGTGCGCGGGCATATGCGAATAATCCTGACGAGAACGAGATGCTCGATGCGATCGAGATGTGCCATCTTAACGGGAAAAAGCTTTATCTGACTGTAAACACGCTGCTGCGTGAGGATGAACTGGAACACAGGCTCTATGATTATCTCCTTCCATATTACGAAAAAGGGCTGGATGCCGTCCTTGTCCAGGATCTGGGAGTCCTCTCTTTTATAAAGGATCATTTCCCGGGGCTCGATATTCACGCGAGTACCCAGATGAGTATTTCCTGTGCTGACGGGGCCGCCATGATGAAGGAGCTGGGATGCACCCGGATCGTTCCCGCCAGGGAACTGTCTCTGGAAGAGATCGAAAAGATACACCGAAGCGTTGACATCGAGATCGAGACCTTCGCCCACGGAGCCCTGTGCTTCTGCTATTCCGGCCAGTGCCTGATGAGCAGTATGATCGGAGGCAGGAGCGGAAACCGCGGCCGCTGTGCACAGCCGTGCCGTCAGCTCTACTCTCTTGATAATGGAAAGCCGCAGTATCGCCTGAGCCTGAAGGATATCAATACCCTGAAGATCCTTCCGCTCATTCTCCGTGCAGGAGTCACAAGCCTCAAGCTGGAAGGCAGGATGAAGAGAACGGAATATGCGGCAGGTGTGACTGCGATCTACCGTAAATACCTTGACCGTGCCGTACGTTTCCTTGAGAATGGGGATGACCTCGGAAACTGGAGAGTAGAGGAGGAAGATGAAAGGATCCTGATGGATCTGTATAACCGCGGGGGATTTTCAACCGGTTATTACCAGATCCCCAAGGGTGCGGAAATGATGACTCCCGGAAGACCGAACCATGCGGGAACGAAGGCCTTCGAGGTCGCCGCTGCCGACCGGTCGCAGGTGCGGCTTAAAGCACTGGAGGCGGTCCGGGAGGGCGATGCCATTGAAGTGTACGACCGCAACGGAGCCGGAAGTGATGAGATCATCATGTCAAGATCTCTGCGCAGGGGAGAGGTATGCACCATGCCGGCCAAAGGGGCATTAAAAAAGCTCCGCGCCGGTCAGGTGCTCCGGAGAGTCCGCTCGGAAAAACTGCTCGAACAGATACGCAGCGATTTTGTTACGGGAAATCCTGCGGTAAAAATAAAGGGAAAATTCATTTTCAGGAGAGGCGAAGCGATTACACTGGAACTGGAGCATCCGGCCGCCTCGGTGACCGTTTCCGGGGAAGTACCTCAGGAAGCCCTCAGCCGGCCTCTTGCGCGCCATGACCTGGAGCGCCAGCTTCTGAAGACCGGCGGGACGGACATGGTCTTTGAGAACCTGGATATTTCCTGTGAGGACGGCCTGTTCCTTCCGATGGGGGAGATCGCCGCTCTTCGAAGAGAAGGCCTTGAAAAACTGAGGGAAGCCATTCTTCTTCCGTATGAAAGAAAAGCACCGGAGGAGAAAACGGCGGTTTTGAGTGAGGCTGAAGGTGAGGAAACGGACGCTCTGTCGGATAAAGTGAGCATAACCGCATGGGTAACAACAAAGGAACAGCTTCGCGCTGTCCTTACATGCGAAAAGATCGGGCGCATCTGCCTTGACAGCACCCGGTATATGCCGCCCGCTCCCGCGCTGGGGAGGCGAAGAGCGGCTGAAGGGGACGTGCAGGCCTACCGAAAAGAATTTTGTGCTGATGCGCATATGATCCGCTCGGCCGGAAAAGTATGCCTGCTGGCTTTGCCGAATGTCTGGAGGGAACAGGCTGTTAATGCATTTGAAACCGTGTTTGACGAAGAAACGCTGAATCTTGCGGATGTTTTGGTTCTTCGGAACCTGCAGCAGCTTTATTCATGCCGCGAACGGTATCCAGGGAAGAAAATGCTTGCAGGCCAGGAGATCTATTCCTGGAACGCCAGGGCGCGGAGGATGATCCGGAGCTTTGGCGCATCGGATATGGTCAGTGCAGAGCTCAACAGACAACAGATCCTGCCCGGATCGGGAGGCATGGTGATCTACGGACGGACACTGCTGATGACGACGGCCCAGTGCCTGGGCCTGAACGAGGAAAAATGTACCGGGCGGGACAGTTTCATGACGATGACGGACAGGACGAAGGCTGTGTTTCCGGTCAGGAGATGCTGCGGTGTCTGTTCCAATCTGATCTATAACGGTGCTATTCTTGACCTGACGGGGAATGCGCGGGAAGTCTTAAGCTGCGGATGCAGTAGCCTGCACATCCAGTTTACGACGGAGGATGAAGACCGGGTTAAAAAGACGGCGGCAAAAGTGTGCGCCGCCTTCCTCGGCGATGGACCGGCTCCCTTAAAGGAGACCGGAACGCGGGAGGGAACCCGGGGACACTTTAAAAGGGGAGTCGAATAGGAGAATCATGTCCATCGCAAGCCTTACCAACATCAAAGAGATCCTGATCCAGGCCTCAAGATACCTGATCATCTTCCTGATGGTCATCTATACGGCCCAGTCCTATATCGTGTTCGCCAGGAGCGGACGCTCCAGGAGGAACCTGTTCCTGAGACAGAATCTGGCGATGTTCACCATACATTTTATCGGTTACCTGATCCTTTACCTGGAACAGGGCGGGGTCAAGATCCTGCTGTTTTACGGGGCGCAGGTCATGTATCTCCTGGCTGTGCTCCTCCTGATGCAGGGTTTTTATCCCAGACTTTCGAGACTTCTGCTCAACCATATGTGCATGCTCAGCAGTATCGGGTTCATCATGATCGCCAGGCTGGCATACGATTCGGCTGTCAGACAGTTCGTGATCGTCGCCGGCGGGACGATAGCAGCTCTTCTTATCCCTGTCATCGTCAGGAAGGTAATGGGGCTTTCGAGACTGACCTGGGCATATGTATTCGTAGGGATCGGCATGCTCGGACTGGTGCTGGCAGCCGCCAGGGTGACAAACGGAGCCAGGATCAATATTGAGATACACGGGTTTACCTTCGCGCCCTCGGAGTTTGTCAAGATCATCTATGTGTTTGCCGTCGCCGGACTCGTTAAAGAGGCGGGCGACCTGAAAAAACTGACGCTGGCGGCCATGCTGGCGGCAGTGCATGTTCTTCTTCTGGTGGTCTCCAAGGACCTTGGGAGCGCGCTGATCTTTTATATCGCTTTTCTGGTCGTCCTGTTTGCCGGGACGAAAAATCCGTTCCTGGTGCTGGCCGGGATCCTGGCCGGGATCCTGGCGGCGACGGCGGCTTATTTCCTGTTTTCACATGTAAAGGTGCGCGTTGACGTGTGGCTCGATCCCTTTGCGGATTATACCGGCAAGGGTTACCAGATCAGTCAGTCACTGTTTTCCCTCGCGGCCGGAGGATGGTTCGGCACCGGGCTGGGGCTGGGATCGCCGGGTACGATCCCGTTTGTCCAGCAGGATTTCATGTTTTCGGCGATCACCGAGGAGCTGGGAGCGATCTTTTCGGTCTGCCTGGTGGCCGTGTGCCTGAGCTGTTTCATTATGTTTATCAATGTGGCGATGAAGCTTTCGAACACATTTTACAGGCTGGTGGCGGTCGGACTGGGTACGACCTATGCTGTCCAGGTATTCCTTACGGTCGGCGGGGGCATCAAACTGATCCCGATGACGGGGGTGACGCTGCCGCTGGTCAGCTACGGAGGAAGCTCCGCCCTGAGCACGATCGCTATGTTTTCGATCGTACAGGGACTGTACATGATGCGTGTTGATGAGGTGGATAAGGATGAGGAAGAACGAAGATCCGGACCTGAGAGATATCCGGATCAGGGAAGTGAAGCTTGGCAGTGAGAGCTCTCCTTTGCGGACGGAGGACACTGTTCCTGGACGAAATACCGAACTGGTGATCATTACCTATGTGTTCGCCGGTCTTTTTCTGCTGCTCGCCGGTTACCTGATCTGGTTCCAGATCTTCAGGCGCCCGGCTGTAAAGAAAAATGTTTACAATACCCGCGAGGAGGTCACGACCGACCGGGTGATCAGAGGCGCGATCCTCTCTCGGGACGGGACAAGGATCGCCTATACCGATGTTGACTACACCGGAAATGAGGTGCGCGTCTATCCCTATGCCAATATTTTCTCCCACACGGTCGGCTATGCAACGAACGGCCGGTCGGGACTGGAGGCGTCGCTTAACAGTATCCTGATGAATTCCCATTCTTCCCTGCTCGACCAGATCCAGAACGCCTATGACAACAAGAAGGTCCAGGGGGACAACGTGATCGTGACATTGGATCCGAAGCTTCAGCAGGCAGCTTATTATGCACTTGGCGACCGCCGCGGGGCAGTCGTGGTGATGGAGCCGGACAGCGGGAAGATCCTTGCGATGGTCTCAAAGCCTGATTTTGATCCCAACACGATCGCGTGGGACTGGGAACAGCTTACCGGTAATGAGAACAGTACCAATCTTCTTAACCGTGCGACGCAGGGACTGTATCCTCCCGGATCCACATTCAAGATCCTTACGACCCTGGCCTACATGAGGCAGAATCCCGAAAACTTTGAAAGCTTTCTCTATAACTGCCAGGGAAGCCTGTACCGGGACGAGGTCAATATCACCTGTTATGACGGCCATGTTCACGGAGAACAGACACTGGATACGGCCTTCGCAAATTCCTGCAATACAGCGTATGCCACGATCGGTCTGTCTCTGGATAAAGCTGCTTTCAGGAAGATGACGGAAAAATTCTTCTTCAACCGCCAGCTGCCCGGGGATATCCCCCATCAGTCCAGCGTATTCGCACTTGACCGCAATTCTTCGGAGGCGGAGTGCATGACGACGGCGATCGGACAGGGGGATACCCTGGTGACGCCGCTTCATATGGCGATGATCACTTCGGCGATCGCCAACGGAGGCATCATGATGAAACCCATGCTCGTATCGAGCGTGGAGACATACGAGGGGGCAATGGTCGAAGAGAGAAAACCCTCCATCGCCGGCCAGCTGATGACGGTCGACGAGGCCCAGGCGCTGAACGGCATGATGGAAAAGGTCGTGAAGGAGGGGACTGCCCAGGCCCTGTCCTGGAACAGTTACAGCGTTGCGGGAAAGACCGGCTCGGCCGAGTATGATACGGGAGAGTACCGGGGAACCCATTCCTGGTTTGTCGGATACTCCAACGTGGAGGACCCGGACATCGCGCTGGCAGTGATCGCGGAAGACGGCGGAACCGGCTCCGAGACGGCGGTCCCCATCGCCCAGCAGATCTTCGACGCGTACTATTACTCATAATCAGCGGCTGAAATAAAAGATTAATGGTTGTCACGGTCGTTGGAATTGTCGTATACTGAGAGTAATTTATAACTAACACAACGCTTTCAGGAGGAGATTGCAATGATCGAGGCAACAAGCTGTGGCGGTGTGGTCATTTATCGCGGAAAAATTCTGGTTCTGTTCAAAAGTTACAGGAATAAATATGAAGGATGGGTACTGCCCAAGGGAACAGTAGAAGAAGGAGAAACCCACGAACAGACTGCCGTCAGGGAGGTTAGAGAGGAGACCGGTGCGAAGGCTGAAATCATCCGTTATGTCGGAAAGAGCCGCTATACGTTCAACGTGCCGGAGGATGTTGTGGAAAAGGATGTCCACTGGTATCTGATGATGGCGGACAGCTATTACAGCAGGCCGCAGAGAGAGGAATTCTTCATCGATTCAGGTTACTATAAATATCACGAGGCCTATCATCTTCTCAAATTTTCGAATGAAAAACTGATACTTGAAAAGGCTTATAACGAGTATCTTGAACTGAAAAAGAACCATCTGTGGGTTCCGGTACGCCACAATGCGTCCGGTTCCGAAAAGATCAATGACGGGGCGCGAGGCTCCGGAGGCTCCAGATGAGATGGTACCGTGACCTTTATATCAGCAGCAGACTCAAGAGCGCTGAGAGTGAAATCAAAAAGGATCTTGAAGACGGGGTGTGTAAAAGAGATCTGTATGTGATCACGCCCGCTGTCAATGGAAAAGACCTGCTTGATCTTCGAAGGGGCAGGGACTTGAAAAAACAGTATCTGAAGGAAAAAGATCTGCTCATCCTTGGTCTGGCCAAGGGCTATGACGATGCGGTGGAGCTGTCGGTCAGGATACTGAAAGAGCGCCTTAAGGACGGGGTGCTCAGCCTGGAAGGAGAATAAGGATGCATATTCTACTGACTGTCTTGTCAGTCATCGGAAAGATCCTGCTGGCCGTCCTGATCCTGCTGATCCTCATCGCGGCGCTTCTCCTGTTTGCTCCCGTGCGTTATCAGGCCGGTGTACGGCGCAGGACGAAGACGGATCTTTCCGAAGTGGAGATCCTCTTCGGTATAAGGTATCTTGCCGGGATCATACGCGTGGCCGGTAAATGGAAAGGCGGGAAATGGGGAGCGGCCCTGAAGCTGTTCGGACGCGACCTGCGTGTGATCGGGGATGAGAGCGTTCTCGGAAAAGAAGATCATGGCGGCGGGAGGGAGAAGCCTTCCGAAACCATAGAAGAGATAACTGTTCCGGAGGAAAAGGAAGAGGCTCCGTTACGGGAGCCCGATCAGGAAACTGGCCGGAAACCGGAGCCGGAGCCTGAACGAAAACCCGGTCCGGAACCTGAACGAAAGCCCGATCCGAAGAAGGGCCCGGGCGGGCTGCTCGGCAATGCGGCCGAAGCGCTGTCCCGGATCCTTACGCGGCTGACCGATCTGGTCACATCGCTCCCGGATCTTTTGTGGAAACTTCCGGACAGTCTGGATGCCATCGATGAAAAGATCTATGGCCTGAAAAAAGAGATCAGGCCCTGGCTGGCCGGATGTTCAAAAGAAGCATACAGGGCCATTCTGCGTCAGCTTATGTTCCTGCTTTCACATTACAGGATCCGTAAGGTAAAGGGGCACCTGGAATTCGGCACGGGAGACCCGGCCTTGACAGGCGCCGCAGGAGGCGTGATCAGGAGCGTGCTTCCGGCAGCCTCGTCCGGATTTGAACTGCAGCCTGTTTTTCATGACAGGATGCTGGATACGGATATGCTGGCGGAGGGACATGTGCGGCTATGCCACCTTGTAAAGGCGGTCGTGGTGCTTCTGCTTAATAAGAATATAAGAAAGATGATCAAGCGCCTGAGGCGCATGCGCGGAGGAAAATAAGATGGGTGTAAATTTTGAATCAACGACAGCATCCCTCATCAAGGGAATGGAAGAATTCATAACGACAAAGACAGTGGTTGGAGAGCCCGTGCATGTGGGAGATACCACCCTGGTCCCGCTTGTGGAAGTGTCTTTCGGCATGATGGCTTCCGACAAGGCGGAGAGTGCCAGAGCAAACAAAGGAGGCGGCATGGGAGGCAAGATCTCGCCCAGCGCCGTGCTGATCATAAAGGATGGGGCCACGAGGCTGGTAAGCCTGAAAAACCAGGACGGCATTTCAAAAGTCATCGACATGATGCCTGATATCGTCAACCGTTTCACTTCCGGGAAGCCGGACAGTGACCCCCAGGTGAAAGCGGCTGTAAAGGATGCTTCCAAAGAGGAAACATTCTGATAAAAAGTGCTTGCATTCGGTGAGATTGTCTGTTAAAATCTTATTCGTTGCAGGTCTGTCAAAAGCAGGATGGACCCAGTTTGTCGTAAGGAGGTGCTGTCATGGCCAGATGTGCTATTTGCGATAAGGGTGCTCATTTCGGAAACAACGTGAGCCATTCCCATAGAAGAAGCAACAGAATGTGGAAGTCAAACATCAAGCATGTGTCCGTTAAGATCAACGGTGCTGCCAGAAAGATGTATGTCTGTACATCCTGCCTCAGATCAGGCAAGGTTGAAAGAGCCTGATTGGCGTACTTATATTGCGCCACACATATGTGCATTATTCTAAAATATGAGAAGACACAGGTGGCGCTGAAATGATCAGCGCCATTTTGTTTGATGAAGGACAGGATTTGGGAAACTGCTGATCCTGTTTATAAACATCCAATCCCGTAGTCTACGAAAACGGAGGGAGCATTATGAAGGGTAGAATGGACAATGCGTTCGGTACCATCGTGATCGATAACAGTGTCATTGCCAAATATGCCGGTTCTGTCGCGGTCGAGTGTTTTGGGATCGTCGGCATGGCCAGTGTAAATATGAAGGACGGAATCGTAAGCCTGCTTAAGAGGGACCATCTTGAGAAGGGGATCAATGTCCAGGTCGCGGAAAACAGGATCAGTATTGATTTTCATGTGATCGTTTCTTATGGAGTATCGATCGCGACCGTGTGTTCCAATCTGATGGAGAGCGTGAAGTACAGGGTGGAAGCTTTTACCGGTATGAGCGTTGAAACGATCAATGTCTTTGTTGAGGGTGTCCGGGTGATCGATTGAGGAGGTACTGTACTGTGAGTATTCAAACCATTGATTCGGCGCTCTGTGCGAAGATGTTTCTTGCCGGTGCCGAATGTCTTGACTCCAAAAAAGACTGGATCAACGAACTGAATGTTTTTCCGGTGCCCGACGGAGATACGGGGACAAATATGACCATGACGATCATGTCCGCCGCCAGAGAGGTCGGGACGCTGGAAAATCCGGATATGGCCGCGCTGTGCAAGGCTATGTCTTCCGGCTCTCTTCGCGGAGCCAGAGGTAATTCGGGCGTGATCCTTTCCCAGCTTATGCGCGGATTCTGCAAAGTGATCCGTGACAGGGATCAGATCGATCCCGCCGTAATGTGCCAGGCTTTTGCCAAAGCTGTGGAGACTGCCTACAAGGCAGTCATGAAGCCGAAGGAAGGTACCATCCTGACAGTGGCCAGGGAGGTCTCCGAGGGAGCGAACGAACTGTACGAGGAGGATGCCTCTGTGAGTATGGAGGCGCTCCTGCAGGGAGCCATCGACAGGGGAGACGAAGCCCTTGCGGCGACCCCGGAAATGCTTCCCGTGCTCAAAGAGGCCGGTGTGGTCGATTCGGGTGGGCAGGGACTGATGGAAATCCTGCATGGAGCCTTTGATGTCTTCTGCGGTAAAGAGGTCGATTATAAAGGCAATGCCGCTGAAAAACGAGTGGAAGCGAACCACGGCCCGGCTGTCTACTGCACAGAGTTTGTGGTTTCGTTAAGTGATGAATTTGCAAGGGACCCGCTCTCTGCAGGTGCCTGCCTTATGGAGAAGATGGCTCCGGAAGATGAGGAAGCGGCCTTCCTCGCGGAAAATTCGCTGCTGAAGGTGCATGTCCACACCATGCATCCGGGACAGGTCCTTGAAAAAGCCATCGAGCTTGGCCGGATCTCCCGCGTGAAGGCGGAAGCGGTAAGCCATGGCCATACGCTGACTCTTTTTACTCAGTCTCAGCTGGATGAAGCGCTCAGTAAAGGAGCCGCTAAAGAGGACGATGCACCTTGGAAAGACGTCGGCTTTGTCGCCGTCGCCGCCGGTGAGGGCCTGTGCAGCATCTTTAAGGATCTGGGGACGGACTGCATGATCGAGGGCGGACAGACGATGAATCCGAGTACGGACGATGTTCTCGAAGCCATAAAGAAAGTTCATGCGAAGACTGTATTCGTCTTCCCGAACAACAAAAATATCATCCTGGCGGCAAGCCAGGCCCAGGATCTGGCCCAGGACTGCAAGGTGATCGTCATTCCCACGAAGACGATCCCCCAGGGGATCACGGCGCTGATCAATTATTCGCCGGACAAATCTCCGGAAGAGAATGAGAAGATCATGTACCAGGAGATCAAAAACGTCAAAACCTGCCAGCTGACCTATTCCGTAAGGGATACCAGCATAAACGGGACCAAGATCCATGAGGGAGATATCATGGGTGTCGGTGACAAGGGCATCCTGGCTGTAGGCGAGGATATCGTGGATACGGCCCTGCGCTCGGCCAGGCAGATGATCAATGAGGATACCGAACTGATCAGTGTCTACTACGGCGAGGATGTGACGGAGGAAGACGCGCAGAACCTCGCGGCCAGGCTTGAGGAAGAGTGCCAGGGAGTGGAAGTGGAGCTGAACGCCGGAAATCAGCCGGTTTATTATTACATCATTTCTGCGGAGTAAGCCATGAATTTAAATGAACCGGTCACCGCCCTGAAGGGTATCGGGGGAAAGTCTGCCGAGAAGTTCGCGCAGGCGGGTATTTCTACGATCGGAGACCTGATCGGTTATTATCCGGTCAGGTATGAAAAATATGATGAACCCGGAATGCCGGGTGAACTGACAGACGGCCGTATTGCGGCCGTCTGCGGTTTTATAGAAAAACAACTGACGGTAAAGCGTTCAGGGCGGGGGCAGATCACAGCCGGTAAGATCATCTCCGGGGAAGGCGCCGTCCAGGTCATGTGGTTTAACATGCCTTATCTGCGTGCCGGCCTCAAACCCGGTGTCATGAAGGTGTTTCGCGGAAGAGTCTCCCAGAAAGGCAGGCGGATCATCCTGCTTCAGCCGCAGGTGTTCGATCCGGAAGTTTACGCGGAAAAGACGAAGGCTCTTCAGCCTGTCTATCCGCTTGTAAAGGGACTTACCGAGAATATGCTCAGGAAGGCCATTTCGCAGGCTCTTGAGATGACCGGAGGCGGGCCTGACCACCTGCCGGATGGCATCCGGGAAAAATATAAGGTGAGCGTCCTTCCCTTCGCCATTGAACAGATCCACTTTCCGACCAGCATGCATGAGCTGGTGATCGCCCGTGAGAGGCTTGTGTTTGATGAATTCCTGCTTTTCCTGATGGGCATCCGCAGGATCCGGGAAAATACCGCCGCGATCTGCCATGAATATGAGATGGAAAGATCACTTTTCACTGAGCAGGCTATCCGTTCCCTGCCCTTTGAGCTGACGGGAGCGCAGAAAAGGGTATGGGCTGATATCGAAAAGGAGATGACCGGGCGACGGGTCATGACGCGCCTTGTACAGGGAGACGTTGGCTCCGGCAAAACGATCGTGGCTTTCCTGGCTCTTTTAATGTGCGCCGGAAACGGCCGTCAGGGCGCTTTGATGGTTCCGACCGAGGTCCTGGCCAGACAGCATTATGAGGCTTTCTGTGCGCTCACCGAAAGAAGCGGAATAAATTGCCGCTGCGTGCTTTTGACGGGATCAATGAAGGCGGCTGAGAAACGGGAAGCCTATGCGATGATCGCATCGGGCGAGGCTGTGGTGATCATCGGGACTCATGCGCTGGTACAGGAAAAGCTTTCTTTTAATAACCTGTCCCTGGTGATCACCGATGAGCAGCATCGCTTCGGTGTACGGCAGAGAGAAACACTTTTCGGAAAAGGTGAAATGCCCCATACACTGGTCATGAGCGCCACACCCATCCCCAGGACGCTTGCGGTGATCCTGTTCGGGGACCTGGAGATCTCTGTGATCGATGAGCTTCCCAGCAACCGGCTGCCGATAAAGAACTGCGTCGTAGGGACCGGATACAGGCCCTCGGCTTATCAGTTCATTACCGGACAGGTCAGGGCGGGCCATCAGGCTTATGTCGTATGCCCTATGGTCGACGAGAGTGAAGTGGTAGAGGCCGAGAATGTCATGGAATACTCGAGGAAACTCTCGGAAGCGCTTCCGGAAGACATCACGGTGGGTGTCCTTCACGGGCAGATGAAGAGCGCACAGAAAAACAAGATCATGGAATCGTTTCTGTCCGGTGAGATCAAGGTCCTGGTCTCCACGACTGTCATCGAAGTCGGGGTGGATGTCCCGAATGCGACGGTCATGATGATCGAGAACGCAGAGCGGTTCGGCCTGGCCCAGCTTCACCAGCTGCGGGGCAGGGTCGGACGAGGCAGCGCACAGTCCTACTGCATTATGATCTGCACAGACGATAAGGAGGACGTGAGAAAGAGACTGGAGGTGATGAACCGGTCGAATGACGGGTTCGAGATCGCCAGGGAGGACCTGAAAATGCGCGGACCGGGGGATCTTTTCGGTATCCGGCAGCACGGAGAGGTATCTTTTTTGCTGGGTGACATCTATCAGGATGCTGATGTTTTGCAGCGCGCTTATACGGCATCCGGCGAAATACTTGCCAAATTGCACGAAAGCACACCGCCGGAGTATCAGCTTTTAACAGAAAAATTAACGTCATATATGGACAATGGGATGAAAAATCTGAACATATAGTAGAAAAATTGTCAGTTTATACCAAAATGTTGAAAAACAACCGGCAATGCGTTATGATGCTTAGCGTACAAAAATTGTTTGGATTTATTGTTACAGGAGGAATTTCAAAATGAAAAACGAGCCCAAAACAGCAAAGACAGAAGTTAAGAAGACTGCTGCTGCGACTGCTCCTAAGGCTGCAAAGATAGAGGAACCCGTGCAGAAGGCAGCCGAAGTGAAAAACGCAAAAGCAGCCGTAAAGGAGACAGTAAAGAAGGCTGAGACGAAGGTCGTCGAGAAGGCTGAGACAGTCAAGGAAGAAGTAAAGAAAGAAGTAAAGGACGCCGCCAAGAAGACCACCGCTGCTGCGAAGAAGACCACCGCTGCCGCCAAGAAAACGGTTGAGGCTGCTGCCAAGAAGGCTGCCGCTCCCAAGACAACGGAGACGGTTTACTTCCAGTTCTACGGAAATGAAGTAAACAAGGACGATCTGGTAGCCAGGATCAAAGATATCTGGACAAAAGAACTGAACAGAAAAGCCGCTGACTTCAAGGATGTCAAAGTGTACGTCAAGTTTGAAGAGTGCGCTGCCTACTATGTTGTAAACGGCGAGGTGGAGGGACGCATCTCTCTTTGACCGTGACTTTGTATAAGATGAAAAAACTGACAGAGAGTATCTCTGCCAGTTTTTTTAATAAAAAAGCAGGGCACAGGGCCCTGCGTTAAAAGCATTATATCAATAGATCGGATGCATGTTCTCACGCCAGTCGAGATCGCCGTTGGCGAGCCCGAGCACCATGGATTCGGCAGTGGCGATATTGGTCGCGATCGGGATGTTGTAACGGTCGCAGACACGGGTGATCGCAAAGATGTTGGCTTCATTCGGACTGTTGAGGATCGGGTTGTAGAAGAAGATCACAAGGTCAAAATAGTTGCGCTCTATCATATCGATAAGCTGCTGATCGCCGCCGACGCTTCCGGAAAGGAATTTATGGACTTTCAGGTTCGTTACTTCCTCGATCCGGCGCCCGGTCATCTCGGTGGCATACAGTTCATGTTTTGCCAGGATATATTTATATGCAAGGCAGAAATTTTCGATCAGGTTCTTCTTACTGTTGTGTGCGATAAAACCGATATTCATAATTATACCTCTTGTCCATGGAAACTTAAGGTAATTATAGTAAAAATGGTTTGATAAATCAATTCGTAATTCCCTTCGTGACAAAGAAAAACGGTATAAAAATGAATAAAAATTGACAGCTGTCTTGATTTGTCACTATAATGAGATTTGCCGGCCGGATGAGATGTTTTTTGCCTCCGTTCCGTCGGAAAAAGAGGATGGGAGAGTGCCCTGTATGAGAGTGATCGCGGGAAAGGCCAGAAGGCTTCTGTTAAAAACTTTGGAAGGCACTGATACAAGGCCTACCACAGACAGGATCAAGGAGACGCTGTTCAATATCCTGCAGAGCGACCTTTACGGATGTTCTTTCCTGGATCTGTTTGCAGGAAGCGGAGGCATCGGGATAGAGGCGCTGAGCCGCGGAGCTCTCGAGGCAGTGTTTGTCGACTCGAATCCAAAGGCGGCGTCCATTATCAGGGAGAACCTGCAAAGGACACGCCTGGAGGAACAGGCAAGGGTTGTCCTGGCCGATGCCGCGGCGGCGCTGCCGCGCCTGGAAAACCACGGCCGATTTGACATCATTTTCATGGATCCGCCGTATCGGAAGGGACTGGAAAACGCAGCGCTGGCTTATCTTGCAGGCTCATCGCTGGCGGATGAAGAGACGCTGGTGATCATCGAAGCGGACATCGATACGGATTTTTCCTGGACATCGGAGTGCGGGTTCGAAGTGATACGCGAAAAAAAGTATAAAACAAATAAACATATGTTCCTCAAAAGAAAACAGGAGAACTGAAAAAATGAAAAGAGCAGTGTATCCCGGCAGCTTTGATCCGGTGACTTTCGGACATATCGATATTATCCGAAGATCCGCTCTTCTGGTGGATGAACTGATCGTCGGCGTACTGGTAAATCATACAAAAATCCCATTGTTTTCTGCACGTGAACGTGTTAAGATGTTACAGGATGTGACTAAAGATATACCAAATGTACGGATCGAATCATTCACAGGTCTTTCCGTGGATTTTGTCAGGAAATGCAACGCGCAGTTTATCGTGAGAGGCCTGCGCGCGATCACCGATTTTGAGTTTGAGCTGCAGATGGCGCAGACCAACAAGGTGCTTGGGGAAGGGGTCGATACGATCTTTCTGACAACCGACCTTGCTTATGCTTATCTCAGTTCCACCACGGTAAAGGAAGTGGCTTATTACGGCGGTGATATCAGTCATTTTGTACCGCCGGCCGTTGCTGTGCGGATCCGGGAGAAGATCGCTGCAGCGGAAGAAGATGAAAACAGGACCTGAGGGGACCATATTGATAGGGGATACGATAAGGAGAGAGTAATATGAGCAGCAGAATTGAGCAGATCATTGAAGAAATCGAAGAGTATATCGACAGCTGTAAATTTCAGCCGCTGTCATCCACCAAGATCGTTGTGAACAAGGAAGAGCTTGAAGAGCTTCTCCGTGAGCTTCGCATGAAGACTCCGGATGAGATCAAGCGCTATCAGAAGATCATCAGCAACAAGG
>DGTA01000052.1 GCA_002394165.1 Lachnospiraceae bacterium UBA4348
CCGCTCATCCTCTACTCCCTCCAAGATGCTTCAATTTGATCCGCACCCATAAAATACTATATCACAGTTCCTGCCAACATTTTTTATTTTTGGACATTCCAGATCGAAGATCGGCGGCTCGTTCCGCCTCGCTTCGATCCCGCCCCACCACAATATGATGTGCTAATCTGCAACTTAATCCGAATATATAGGAGTATTTCACATAAACATATGCTAAAATCCATATAGGAATCAACCTATCCGCAACTGGCGACATTGACATTCAGACTATATGAGGAAATTTCTATATGCAAATCCCCGCAAATCAGACAGGCCTTTCAAGAACCATCCAAAGACATATTGCCTCCGCATCTGCGGCCACCATGATCGCTATCCTTATTTTGACAAGTTCGCCCGGACTATATGTGCGGGCCGCTCAGAAGCCGGACACAGTTTCCGGTTTCGGTGTTCAGGTGTCGAGCAGTCCGACGGCAACGCTCACCTGGAACAAGGTCGACTGCGACGGCTACAAGGTCTGCCGTGACAAAAGAGTGATCGCCCGGGTGAAACCGGGAACATCCGGCAGTCAGGTCACCTTTGTGGATGAAAATATAGACCCCGGCAAAAGCTACACCTATTCCGTAAAAGCTTATCGGAATGAGAACGGCAAGGAAATCTGCAGCTCTCCGGCGACTCCCTTAAAGATCGTAGACGGTTATACTTATAGCGATGCGGGCGACGGAGGCATAAAGCTCACCGGATACACCGGGCAGGACACTAAGCTCGTCATCCCGGACACCCTGGACGGCAAAAAAGTGACCGGGATCGGTGACGGGTGTTTCAGCGGAAATCCCTGGCCTGAGCGCGTGTATGTCCCGGAAGGCGTCGTGAAGATCGGCGATTACGGATTCGAGTGCTGCAGCCACATAGAGAAGATCTACCTGCCGGATTCCCTTCGCGAAATAGGAAACGGTGCATTCTCAGGATGTAGCGTTCTGACTCTGGCAGATTTTTCGGACGGCGTCACCTCCATCGGAGACGGCGCCTTTATGGCCTGCCAGAGCATGACCCGGATCGCTCTTCCGGCGGACCTGCAGCAGCTTGGTAAATTTGCCTTCGCTTTCTGTAATGATCTGACAGATGTCTCATTCAGGGGCAACAAACTCACGGCCATTCCCGAGCGCACCTTCGACAGCTGCTCTAATCTCGAGGTGATCGATCTTCCGAACAGCGTTACGACGATCGGAAAGAGGGCCTTCTATAACTGCGATATCCTCAGAAGGATCAACGGAAATGCCCTGAAAGAAGTGGGCGACTATGCCTTCGAGCGTACAGAGGTCTATGATATTTCCGGCGCTCTTGATGATGATGTAACTCTGGGTTTTGGCGTATTTGCGAGAAATGAGACAGACAGATACAACAAGGACTCTTTCTCCGGGAATGAAAAGCAGACCGATCTTCCGGGCACAGCGACGCTCACAGAAGGAGTCTTCTACGGATCCCCGATCAACGGGATCAGAATGTACAGCTCCGATCATGACAACTATAAGGTCATAGACGGAAGTGTATATACAGCCGACGGCAAGACGCTTTTTGTCTATTTTCCCACCGAGCTGAATGAAAACTATGAGTACGAGAAGACCTCGGAGGCGGAGCAGAAAATATTCCATGTCCCGGAAGGAGTCACGCGCATAGCGCCGTACGCGTTCTTTGAGTGCGGACTTGAGCAGATCTATCTCCCGTCAACATTGACCGAGATCTCTGATCACGCCTTTACAAGGAGCGGGATCGCTCCCGATCCGGGAATGCTTACGGACTATGACGGCAACGAGATCACCGCTGAGACAGAAGGGATCACTTTTGGCAGCAATGCTTTCGATAAGTGGTCTCTGGATCCGGAAGTGCCGGCCGAATCCACAAAAGTCGCTATAACAGCGGCAGGCGGGGCTGCAGATAACAGCGGCACAGCTGTGAATGGTCCTTTCCCGGACTCCTACACGATGACCTCTCTGGCGGGTGACAAGAGCCTCTACCGCGCTGAGGATTTTGACGGATATTCCGATATTACTGACCGTTTTTCCGAGTGGTGCCGGGAATATATCGAAAAAAACAAGTCTATCATGCCGTTTGACATGCAGATGAAATTGTTGGTCGCTATGTACTGCAGTATGTATAAGAGCGACCAGCACTATAATCAGATGGCAGTCGCCCTCAACGGCGATACAGATTGGGCGCCGGAAGCCCTCCGGATCTCAGGCCATGAATATGAGGACATGTATCTCATGGCAGATCACGGGGTATCCACTGAACTGCACAGGGCGCAGGTCCATGACGATCTGGTCCTGTACAGCGGCATCACGGATGCCTTTGTCAATAGAATCGCAGGCGCCACCCCGGGAACTCAGGTCACCGCAGATGACCTGATCGCCGCGATCGGTAGCGAATACGAGGAAAAAGCAATGATGAGCACCTCTGCCAGCTTCAAGGTCTCTTACGGCTTTACCGGAGATTACGGCGTGATGGCTATTATCCTGGCTTCTGATGATGCCCTGAATTCCCTGGGCACATTCTGTCTGGACTGTTTCAAGGGGTCTGATGGAAACAATGGGGAATTGGAACTTCTTCTCGACGCCGGTGCGCGCTTCAAGGTACTGGACGTGGGAACCGCCGAAGCCGAGGTCTGGGGACAGCCCGGCAAGTGCACCTATGTCATGATGGAGCTGCTCGAAGATGAAAAGGATCCGTTTGAGCTGACAGACGAAGAATGCAAATGTGATAATGAAGAGGACGAGGACGAGCCTGATAAAGAGGATACTGATCCTGATAAGGAGGATAACGAGCCCGAGAAAGAGGATTCTAAGCCCAAGAAAGATGAAAGCGGTACTAAGTACAAGAAAGGCTGGGTGAAAACCAAGGAGGGCTGGAAATACCGCAAGTCAGATGGCAGCTTTGCGACGGGCTGGCTGAAACTGGGTGACAGATGGTTTTACTTAAACAGCGATGGGATCATGCAGACCGGATGGCAGGTCATCGACGGAGAACGATACTACATGAACAGCGAAGGTGTCATGCTGACCGGTTGGCACGAGATCGACGGGATCTGGTACTACTTCAGCGAGAGCGGCGCACTGCGAAAATGAGTCGAAAATGAGTCAAAGGGGCCTGTCAGATTA
>DGTA01000078.1:0-6444 GCA_002394165.1 Lachnospiraceae bacterium UBA4348
GGATATGATGAAGATGTACAGCATGTACGGCATGGATCCCTCCATGTTCGGTCCTTCCAGGACGCTGGTCCTCAACTCCGGCAATGAGCTGGTACAGTACCTGCTCTCCCACCAGGACGGCGAGCACGCCGAGCTCTTTGCGCAGCAGCTCTATGACCTGGCGCTTCTGGCCTCCGAGCCGCTTTCCGGTGAGGCGATGACCGCCTTTATCCGCAGGAGCAACCAGATCATGATGCTTCTTGGCTGATCAATCATTTGCAATCATCCCCCCTTGCATGTATACTGTCAAAAGCAGGCTTTTATACATGCCGGGGGGATTTTTTATGGACATTCTGAATATCAGGCAGCTGCCTTCACGGTTTTACGCATTCAGGGAAAAATACGGGCTCAGCGGCGCCGTACTTAAGACATTCGCGATCATCAGCATGCTCGTCGACCATTCCGCCGCCACCGTAGTCCGGGTGATCGCTTCACATGCAAACCGGACAGATCCGGAGCTTTACCGGAGCCTGAACAGGTTGTATTTTTTCATGCGGCGTTTCGGGCGGCTGGCCTTTCCGATCTTCTGTTTTTTCGTTGTGGAAGGATTCTTCCGGACAAGAAACGTAAAAAAATACGCGCTCCGCATGTTCTTCTTCGCACTGCTCTCGGAATTTCCGTTTGACTACGCGCTTCATCACACCCAGCGTTTCACGGCCAAGCAGAATGTTTACTTTACGCTGCTGATCGGGCTGCTGGTCATGTGGGGCGTCACGATGATGAAAGGAATGATCGCCGTGCAGGCGATGGTCATGGCCCTGGGCATGATCACGTCCTTATACTTGCGGACGGACTACAGCTACCACGGTGTCTTCCTGATCGAGCTGCTCTTTGTTCTGCGCTCCCTTCCTATCCTCCAGTCGCTGGCCGGAGGCGGATACATGTACTGGTACGAGAGCACCCCGACCCAGTTTGCCTTTATTCCGCTCCTGATGTACAACGGAAAAAGAGGCAGACAGATCAAGCATCTGTTCTACCTCTTCTATCCCGTTCATCTTCTTATCCTTGGTCTTATCAGTTTTCAGGTCCTGCCCCGTATTCTTTAAAGGCAGATCTCCTTACTCATGCCATCCAACAGGGTCGCCGGGCGGCAGCATGCACACGAACTGCTGCCCGCACCTGACCAGTTCTCCGAGCACTTTCTTTGTTTTTTCCTGATCTTTGAACCAGTTCTCCTTTGAGATATCCTCGGTCACCACCGGACAGACGAAAAATATCGTCTCCGGAAACTGCTGCTGATAATAGGTCAGCGCCCGCCTGGCATGAAATGCCTGGCATACAAGGATAGCCTTTTTCACCTCCAGATGATGCCGGTCGGTCACCTGCCTGGAGAAGATCGCATTTTCCCAGGTAAAGGTGGCCTTGTCCTCTCTCCAGATGCAGCTTTCCGGAACCCCTTCACTGACAAGCACATCCCGGAAGCGGGACCACTCGGATACCCCTGTATCCTCCCCCAGCTTGCTGTGGGAACCCGATGGAAGGATGACGCCCGCAAAGCCCTCTTTAAAAAGCCTCGCCGCCAGAATGCCGATCTCCGGATGGGCTCCTCCGGGCACAAAGATGATATCCGCTTTCTCCGGCCGGTCCTCAGCAAAGATAAAATCGCTGATCGCCTGCCAGTACGGCGCCGGCTGCATGGATCAGTCCTCCTTCTTAGGAAGCTTGAAGGAGCTCTTGAGTGAGACGATCCTGTTGAACACCGGGGCACCCGGCTGTGAGTCCTTGCTGTCGGCGCAGAAGAAGCCGGTGCGGACAAACTGGAAATGATCTTCCGGCTCAGCCTCCTTCAGGGCCGGCTCGAGCATGCAGTCATTGAGAATGGTTCGGGAATTCGGGTTCAGGTTCAGGGAACCGTCCGGATTATAAACACCCTTTTCCTCATCGATCAGGTTCTCGTACAGGCGCACCTGAGCCTTGAAAGCTGTTTTGGCATTGACCCAGTGGATGGTGCCCTTCACCTTTCTGGCGCTGAAGCCGGATCCGCACTTTGTCTCGGGATCATAGGTGCAGTGGACCGTGGTCACATTGCCGTTCTCATCTTTTTCGCAGCCTACGCATTTGACGAAATAGGCGCCCATGAGCCTTACCTCGTTGCCGGGGAACAGGCGGAAGTATTTCTTGGGCGGCTCCTCCATAAAGTCGTCGCGGTTGATGTAGAGTTCTCTTCCAAACTCTACCTGCCTCATGCCAAGCTCCGGATTCTCCAGGTTGTTCTCGATCGAAAGGATCTCGCTCTCCCCTTCCGGATAGTTGTCGATGACCAGCTTCACCGGGTCGAGCACCGCCATCAGCCTCGGAGCCTTCATCTTAAGGTCCTCACGGATGCAGTACTCGAGCATGGCGTAATCCACTGAACTGTTGGCTTTGCTCACGCCTACCAGGTCCACGAACATCTTGATCGACTCGGGAGTAAAGCCTCTTCTGCGCAGAGCGGCGATGGAGACCAGCCTCGGATCGGTCCAGCCGTCCACGATCCCCTCCTCGACGAGCTTCTTGATATATCTTTTTCCTGTCACCACATTGGTCAGGTAAAGCTTTGCAAACTCGATCTGCCTGGGCTTGTTCTCAAACTCGCACTCTTCGACGACCCAGTTGTAGAGCGGACGGTGGTCTTCGAACTCGAGGGTGCAGATCGAATGAGTGACGCCCTCAATGGCATCCTCGATCGGATGAGCAAAATCATACATCGGATAGATCAGCCACTTATCCCCGGTATTGTGATGGGTCATCCTGGCCACACGGTAGATCACCGGGTCACGCATGTTAATGTTGGGGCTGGCCATGTCGATCTTGGCGCGCAGGACCTTCTCCCCGTCAGCGTAGCAGCCGTTCTTCATATTCTCGAACAGCTCCAGGTTCTCCTCCACAGAACGGTTCCGGTAAGGACTCTCCTTACCCGGCTCCGTAAGGGTACCGCGGTATTCGCGGATCTGGTCGGCGGTCAGGTCGCACACATAGGCCTTTCCTTTTTTGATCAGCTTCACGGCGCACTCATACATCTGCCCGAAATAATCGGAGGCAAAATAAAGCCTGTCTTCCCAGTCAGCTCCGAGCCAGGCGATATCTTCCTTGATGGATTCGACGAACTCTGTCTTCTCCTTGGTGGGATTCGTATCGTCAAAACGCAGATTGAATTTTCCTCCGTACTGCTGGGCCAGTCCATAATTCAGAAGAATGGATTTTGCGTGTCCGATATGAAGATAGCCGTTCGGCTCCGGCGGGAATCTGGTGCATACCGCCTTATAAACGCCTTCTTCAAGATCTTTGTCGATCATCTGTTCAATAAAGTTCCTGCTTGTGGTCTCCATAATCTTTCCTTTCCGCCCTCAGCCGGTCCGTCGATGCGCCGCCATCAGCGTCTTTTAATTTTCCAGTTGAAAATCATATCATAAAACAAGTTGAAACACAACATATTCACGTTGTTGCCGGCCCATAAACCTGATAAAATAAACAGCAGCCGGCAGGCACATCCAACACTTTGGAGGAATAGGTTGATGCTCTATTTTATCGTCAATCCCGCATCCAGTTCGGGAAAAGGAATTCGTATATGGGAACAGACGCACGCACTCCTCGATGAGAGGAACGTGGAATACAAAGCATTTATGCTTCGCAAAAAAGGAGAGACAAAGAGGATCGCTTCAAAGCTTTCCGCCTCCGGCGAGGAGATGACCGTGATCCTGGTCGGGGGTGACGGGACCATTAATGAGTTCCTGTCCGGACTCGATTCCTTTTCTCATATCACCTTCGGCGTGGTCCAGACAGGTTCCGGAAATGATTTTGCCAGGGCTCTCGAGCTCCCGGACGATCCTGCCCGGATGCTTGACCTCATCCTCTCGGGGGAAAAGGTCCGGCCGCTCCATATCGGCCGCGTCCTGGCCGGAGGCGTCGCACACTCTTTCGCTGTCAGTTCCGGCATCGGGCTGGACGCAGCTGTCTGCGATGCGGCGGACGATTCCGGAGCCAAGTCCTTCCTTAATTCCATCGGGCTGGGCAAACTGATCTATTCATTTCACGGGCTGAAGGCACTTCTGACCAACCCGGTCATGAAGGTCACACTCGAGACCGAGAAGGAGACGCTCCGCTTTGACAAGGTCTTTTTCATCGCCGCGATGAATACAAAATACGAGGGAGGCGGCTATATGTTCGCCCCTGAAGCGACGCCCGAGGATGAATACCTTGACCTTATGATCGCAGAGGGGATCCCCCGGATCAAGGCGGTGGGGATGATGCTTCCGGCAAGGTCAGGCCGGCATACCGGCATGAAGGGGATCCACATCATCCGGTGCCGACAGGCCCGCATCCATACCGACCGCTGCGCCTGCCTTCATACGGACGGAGAGGTGCCCGGTTATTTCGATGAAATAGAATACAGCCTGTCAGAAGACAGGCTGCGCACCATCACAGGGTATTGATCAGTTGAATCCCATTATCCTTCTCGCAAGGCCGTAGAATTTGACGACGGTTTTTCTTCCCAGGCGGCCCGGAGCGCGCTCCGCAAGTCCAAGCGGCGTGTGCTTCAGGTGCCACCAGATCGCAAAGCTCTTCTCGCGGATATATTTCCACAGTTCCTTCCGCTTCTCCAGCAGTTCCTTATCCTGGGAGACGATCATCAGGATATTGGTGACCACAGTGACCTTATCAAGATAGATATACATGATCTTCTTCAGATGACGGTCTCTCCCGCGGAAATCCGTCTCCGCCATAATATCCACCATGATCTTGTTGACCTTGATCTGCTGGTCGATCCGGCTGATCATGATCTGCTCATTCACCGACTGGTCTTCCCGGCCGATATAATAATGATAGAAGTCCACATCCAGATAATAAAGTTTATTAACATAAGGATACGGCTGGAAGGCAAAAATATTGTCCACGTAGAAGGTGTGCGCGGGCAGCACAAGCTTTGAGTCGATCAGCACCTGCCTGCGGTAGATGATATTGTGCATCAGGATGTACTGGGTCTGCTTCATATGTCTCATGGCAGACCATTCAAACACCTCCCCGACCGGGAAGGCATGCCTGAAATGCATCACCTTTTTGCGCTTGGCCCCCACCTTGTCATAGATGAAATTGACCAGGAACATATCGACCGGCGTTCCGTCCTCTTCCAGCTGTTTGAGACGATCCACCGTCTCCAGGAGCGCATACTTGTCCGCCCAGTCATCGCTGTCGATCACCTTGAAATAGAGTCCGCCGGCATTGCGGATGCCCGTATTGACCGCCTCGCCGTGCCCGCCGTTCTCCTGGTGGATCGCGCGGATCACACCGGGATACTTTTTCTCATACTCATCAGCGATCTGCGCCGTGTTATCCTTGGTGGATCCATCATCAATGATCAGGATCTCCAGGTCATTCTGCGCGGGCAGGAGCGACTTGATGCACTTGTCCATATAGGCCGCTGAGTTATAACAGGGGATCGCCACTGTCAAAATCTTCTGTTTATCTTCCATCTCTCATCACCTTTTGCAGTATCTGAACATATTTCCCAAAAGCCGCCGGGATCGGATAGACCCCTTCCAGTTCCTCTGTATCCGCCGCGATCAGGCCGGCCGCTGCCGAGCCTGCCGCATCCGGCGTCCGGACCAGATAACCTGTCATATGCCATTCAATATGGGAAAAAACATGTTTTGCTTTCTGCAGAGGAATGATTTCCCCGATCTGAAACCCCATGGCAGCGATATCATCCGCCGCGGCGGCAATATCCTTTTTCCCCTCTGCCCAGGGAAATTCATACAACCCTGCGAGCAGTCCCTTCTCCGGGCGGCGGCGGATCATGATCCTGTCCCCGTCCGTGATCAGATAGACCGTCTTGTCTTCTTTTTTTCGCCTGGCCTTCGCCAGCCTGACCGGAACAGCTCCGGTCTTTCCTTCTTTCCGGGCCCTGCAGTGTTCCGACAGGGGACAGTCTGTGCACAGAGCCCTCTCACCGGGTATACAGACCGTCTCCCCCAGCTCCATGAGCGCCTGGTTGAAATCCCCTGGCGTATTTTGCGGGATAACGGCCTCCATTTTCTCTGAGATCCGCCCGGAGACCTTATTCTCCAGGACATTTCCCTCATCCAGGTCAAGCCTGGCCCCGATCCGGAGGACGTTTCCGTCAACCGCGCCCACTCTCTCACCAAATGAGATCGAAGCGACCGCCCCGGCGGTATAGGGGCCGATCCCCGGAAGGGAAAGGATCCGGGTAAAATCCCCGTACATCTCCCCCTCATTCGTTTCACAGAGGATCTGCGCGCTCTTTTTCAGGTTCCGGGCTCTCGAGTAATAGCCAAGTCCCTGCCACAGCTTCATCAGGCGGTCATCATCGCATCCGGCAAGTGCCCTGATATCAGGCAGCTCTCCGATAAACCGAAGATAATAGGGAATTACAGTCTCGATCCTGGTCTGCTGGAGCATGATCTCCGA
>DGTA01000078.1:6495-6767 GCA_002394165.1 Lachnospiraceae bacterium UBA4348
TGATCTCCGAGATCCAGACATGGTACGGATCGGTATCCTCTCTCCAGGGGAGCTTCCTGGCATTTTGCCGGTACCATTCCAGAAGGGGCCCGGTGATCCAGGGCCCGAGCCCTTCCGGCGCGCCGCTCACCTGACTCTTCATGAATCCAGCATCGGCCGCAGCAGTAAACTGATCTTCGAGCGCATGATATCAAATGCGATATCGTTCATGCCGCTGTTGATTATGATGTCGGCCCTGGCCTTTGTGGGCTCCACATAGAGGTAGTGCATGG
>DGTA01000074.1 GCA_002394165.1 Lachnospiraceae bacterium UBA4348
TCCGAGATGGACATCTCGTTGTCGTTTAACACGATAATAAAATTGCTGTCGACGTCGGCCGCGTTGTTTAAGGCCTCATAGGCCATCCCGCCGGTCAGGGCCCCGTCTCCGATCACGGAGATGACATGGTAGTCCTCCCCGAGGATCTGCCTGGCGCACACGTATCCCAGGCCCGCGGAGATCGAGGTGGAGCTGTGTCCTGTATCAAAAGCGTCGCAGCAGCTCTCGTTCCTTTTCGGGAATCCGCTCATGCCGCCGTATTTGCGCAGCCGGTCAAATTCCGTCTTTCGTCCGGTCAGGATCTTGTGTGTATAGGACTGGTGCCCCACATCCCAGATGATCTTGTCCGCGGGAAGGTCAAAAGCCAGGTGAAGCGCCATAGTCAGCTCGACCACCCCCAGGTTGGAGGCGAGATGCCCTCCGCTGACGCTGATCTTCTCGATCAGGAAAGAGCGGATCTCGTCTGCCAGCAGAGGCAGTTCTTCTTTTTCCAGCTGTTTGATATCATTCTCTTTTTGGATCTTATCCAGTACCATATGACTGCTCCCGTCAGCTGCTGCGGCTGGTCAGTTTATCAAAAAGCCAGCACAAAAATGAACAATCCGCCCCTGTCTCCTTAAGCAGCACCTTCGCCTGCGCGGTAAGAGCGGTGACCATCTCATCTGATTTTTCAAGCCCATATAGCGAGGCATAGGTCTCCTTCTGATTCTTGCTGTCCGAATTCACCGGCTTGCCAAGCTCAGCCTCATCACCCGTGATATCCAGGATGTCGTCCCGGATCTGAAAGGCCATGCCGATCTTTGCCCCTGCCTGCCTGACCTTATCCAGCTGCGCATCATCCGCGCCGCCCAGAACGGCGCCGATCAGCAGGGAGGCCGTGATCAGGGCACCGGTCTTCTTCCGGTAGATGTAATCAAGCGTTTCGGCATCCTTTTCCTGCCCGTCAAGAGCCACGTCCACCGACTGGCCGCCAAGCATCCCGTCCCAGCCAACAGAACGGGCAAGGATCTTAAGGGCACGGATCACGCGCTGCGCATCCCCGGTCAGATCGAAAGCCAGAAGCGCCGTCTCGTATCCGAGGTTGAGCAGGCCGTCACCGGCCAGGATGGCGGCCGCCTCCCCGAACTGGGCGTGGGTGGTCTTTTTCCCCCGTCTGTAAAGGTCATTGTCCATGGCCGGCAGATCGTCGTGCACCAGCGAGTGCGTGTGGATCATCTCCATCGCCGCCATAAAAGGCCCGATCTCCTCTCCGGAACCTCCGAACATCCGGTACGCCTCTTCCATCATCACCGGGCGGAGCCGTTTTCCACCGGCCGTAATGCTGTAATTCATTGCGCGGATCAGGTCCGCGGCTTCCCCTTCTTCAGCAGGCAGGAAGCTTTTGATGATCTCCTCCGCCTGCGCCGTCAGGGCGCGCAGTTTTTCTTCAGAATTCAACAAGCTCACCATCCTCCCGAATCTGCATAACACTCTTTTCCGTCAGGTCGATCTGGCTGCTGCATTTTTTCAGCAGCTCCATGCCCTCTTTCCAGATGCGGAAGGATTCCTCAAGGGGGATCTGGCCTTCCTGCAGGCGGCCGATCATCTCATCGAGCTGTTCAAAAGACTCTTCCAACGAGAATTCTTCATTTGTGGTCATTATCTTTATCCTCTTCTGTCTCAAACATACGGATGCCCCTCACCTCAGCATCGGCAGAGCCGTCCGCGAAGTACAGCCTGATCTGCCCGGCCTCTCCCGCCTCTGCGGCGGTCTGTATGCGCTTTCCCCCGAGGTTCTCTGCCAGGGCATATCCCTGTCGGAGTCTTTCCTTCGGAGAAAGTCCGGCCAGTTTCTGTTCCATCAGTTCCAGCCGGTGCCTCTGCCTCTCAAGCGCCCGGTTCATTCCTTCCTCCAGTGACAGCCTCTTATCCTCCAGCTGCTGCCGCAGCCGGTTGATCTGGCTGACCGGAGAGAACAGGGCCATTTTAAGCTTCCTGTTTTCAAGTCCGGCGCGGCGGTCCCGGATAACGGCTTCCATCAGCTGGGTAAGCCTCTTCTCCAGCGCACCGATCTGCTCCACTACCCCGGCCATGTCAGCCACCGCCAGCTCAGCGGCAGCGGAGGGCGTCGGCGCCCTGAGGTCCGCCACCAGGTCTGTGATCACCGTGTCCGTCTCATGGCCCACCGCCGAGATCACCGGAACGCGGCATGCAAACACCGCCCTGGCAGTCTCCTCCTCGTTGAAAGCCCACAGGTCTTCGATGGATCCCCCTCCGCGGCCGACGATCATCACGTCCACCCCTGCCTTTTCAAGCAACCGGATGCCCTCCGAGATGCTGGCTGCGGCGCCTTCTCCCTGCACCTGCGCAGGATAGAGAAGGATCCGGATCCCGGGGTTGCGCCGCTTCGCGATATTGATGATATCCCGGACGGCCGCTCCGGTGGGAGCCGTCACCACGCCCAGGGTCTTTATGTATTTCGGGATGGGAACCTTGTAGGCTGGATCGAACATTCCCATCTCCTCAAGTTCCCGTTTCAGCGCCTCGTACTGCTCGTAGAGCCTTCCGATTCCGTCCGGTGTCACCGCCCTCGCATACAGCTGGTAGGATCCGCCTTTCGGATATACGCTGATCGATCCGGACACGATCACGTTCTGCCCGTTCTGGAGCGTGAAGGTAAGACCCCGCCGGTTCCCCGCGAACATGATGCAGGAGATCTGGGCCTCCCGATCCTTCAGGGTAAAATAGATATGGCCGGAGCTGTGATACTTGCAGTTGGAGATCTCACCGCGTACGCTCACCCTCGTCATCAAAAGATCCTGGTCGAACATGCGGCGGATATACTCACTGACCTGCCCTACCGAATAAACGCTGTTCATTTCTCGTCCCCGGGGATCTCCCTGGCCAGCCTGGCGAGCAGGCCGTTGATGAAGGCCGGCGATTCGTCCGTCCCGTAACGCTTGGCCAGTTCCACGGCCTCGTTGATCGCAACGCCTGTCGGGATCTCATCATCATAGAACATCTCATACACGGCAAGGCGGAGGATCGCCAGATCAGCCCTGGCCATTCTTCCGGTACGCCATCCCCTGGCGATCCTGTTGAGCCTGTCATCCAGCTGCGGGATCATTTCCGCCACCATCCCGGCCTTTCGTGCGATCAGCTCGGCTTCCTCCTCACCGGCCAGCTCCGGCGGATTGGGCATCTCCTCCTCGCCGCTTTTTTCAAAATACATCCTGGCCTGCTCTTCCCTGTCGCTTTCACGGCAAAAATCAAAATCGAATACCAGCCTGAAGATGTTTTCCCTGATCTGTCTTCTCGTCATTGCCATCTGTTTCTTCCTTTCGAGGGCGTTTCCTTAAGTTAAAAGAAAAGCTGCCGGCACAAAAGATCCGGACGCGGTGCGTTCCTATTCTCTTTTTGCGACAGCAGCTATTCCATATCCGGGCTTATCGTCCGTTTTTACTTGTCATTGTCCATGACCACGTTGGTGATCTTAATATTGACCTCAGCCACTTCCAGGCCGGTCATGGTCTCGATGGCTGTCTTGACCTTCTCCTGAATTTCGGCGCTGGTATCGGGAACACTGTATCCGTAACGCAGGTTCACATTCATTGCCACCCGCACCTGATCATTCTCCACCTGAAGCCTGACGCCCTTGGAGAGAGATTTGACACCCAGTTTCTCGATAAGCTCCCTGGTGGCATTCCCCGCCATGGAAGCGACTCCTTCCACCTCAGAGGCGGCCAGTCCCGCGATGATGGCGATGACCTCATCGGCGATGATCGCCTTTCCGAATCCATCATTGATCTCGATGGTCCGGGTATGTGTATTTTCATTAGCCATTGATTTTCCTCCTGCGAAAACAACCTTACTGGGATTATACCTTTATTCGCGCCGCTTGGCAAGTATGCCGCCACAGCAGAAGGCGACGCACCTGGTCAGTTCCTGCCGAATTCAGACAGCTTCAGTCCCGGGTTGCGCTCCAGGACCATTCCCACCGACCAGCTGTTGATAAACAAAAGCAGCGGTCTGCCCTTCAGGTCGACGATCCTCTTCATGTCAGAGGTGCCCGTGATGGCATTCACGTCGATCGGATTGTTCTCGATCCACCGGATATGCTCATACGGAAGGTTCTCCAAAATGATATCCACATTATATTCATTCTCCAGCCGGTATTTGAGCACATCAAACTGCAGGACGCCCACAACGCCCACGATGATCTCTTCCATGCCGGCGTTCAGCTCCTGGAAGATCTGGATCGCACCTTCCTGCGCGATCTGGCTGATCCCCTTGACGAACTGCTTGCGCTTCATGGTATCCACCTGGCGCACCCTGGCAAAATGCTCCGGCGCAAAGGTGGGAATACCTTCAAATGCAAATTTCTTCCCGGGCATGCACAGCGTATCGCCGATGGAAAAGATACCGGGATCAAAGACGCCGATGATGTCGCCGGCATACGCTTCCTTCACGATATGCCTCTCCTGGGCCATCATCTGCTGCGGCTGCGACAGCCGCTGCCGGTGGTCCCCCTGCACATGATAGACCTCCATGCCGGCATCGAACCTGCCCGAGCAGATGCGCATGAAAGCGATCCTGTCGCGGTGAGCCTTGTTCATGTTCGCCTGGATCTTGAAAACGAAGGCGGAGAAATCCTCATTCATGGGATCCACCAGGCCCGCGTCGGACATCCTCGGAAGCGGCGGATAGGTCATCTCCAGGAAATACTTCAGGAACATCTCCACGCCGAAGTTCGTCAGCGCGGATCCGAAAAAGACCGGGGAGAGCTGTCCGCAGCTCACTTTTTCCTGGTCAAATTCAGCGCTCGCACCGTCGAGCAGCTCGATCTCCTCCTGGAGCTGGTCATAGGCAGCCTGTCCGATATATTCCAGCAGCGCCGGATCATCCAGTGCGTAACTGGTCTCCTCTCCCTCACGGGTTCCCTTCTGTGTATCCGTGCAGGAAATGACTTTTTCAAGTCTCCGGTCAAAGACACCCTTAAAATGTTTTCCCGAGCCGATGGGCCAGTTCATGGGGCAGGTGGCGATCCCCAGCTCCTTTTCGATATCATCCAGAAGGTCGAAGGTATCGTTCGCATCCCTGTCCATTTTATTGATGAAGGTAAAGATGGGGATGTGCCTCATCACGCAGACCTTGAACAGCTTCCTGGTCTGGGCCTCCACGCCCTTTGAAGCATCGATCACCATTACGGCCGAATCAGCCGCCATCAGCGTCCGGTAGGTATCTTCCGAGAAATCCTGGTGACCCGGGGTGTCCAGGATATTGATGCAGTACCCGTTGTATTCAAACTGAAGCACCGAGGAGGTAACGGAGATACCTCTCTCCTTCTCGATCTCCATCCAGTCGGACACGGCATGCCTTGCGGTCGCCTTTCCCTTGACCGAACCGGCCAGATTGATGGCCCCGCCGTAAAGCAGGAATTTTTCCGTAAGCGTCGTCTTACCCGCGTCGGGATGGGATATAATGGCGAAGGTTCGCCTTTTTCGGATCTCTTTACTTAAATCACTCACCTGTTCATCCTCCATAACGACGTCAATTTTAACAGGCACACCGGGCGATGTCAATGAACCGGGCGCCTGTGTCTTGCTTTTTGAGGGACGGTTCCCTATAATGAAACATGAGATCTTTCCGACCGAAATGAAAGAGAGGCTTTTCCATGAGTAAACGCATAGTGGTCGCCCTGGGACACCAGGCGCTCGGAACCGACTTCCCGTCACAGAAAAAGAAAGTTCACGATTCGGTCAAGGTCCTGGCGGATCTGATCGAGGAGGACTGCCAGCTGATCATCACCCACAGCAACGCGCCTCAGGCAGGCATGATCAGTACGGCACTCAATGAGTACGCCAAGCTGCACGAGACCTACAATGCACCTATGGCGATCTGCTCTTCCATGAGCCAGGGTTTTATCGGATACGACATCCAGAACATGCTCCGCACGGAGCTGATGAGCCGTGGGATCTACCGGTGTGTCAGCACCGTCATCACCCAGGTCATCGTAGATCCCTATGACGACGCCTTCTATCACCCCACCAAGGTGATCGGCCGTGTCCTGACCCGTGAGGAGGCTCAGGCTGAGGAAGATAAGGGCAATTACGTGGTAGAAGTACCCGGAGAGGGCTTCCGCCGTATCGTCGCTTCCCCCAAGCCCCTTGATATCGTTGAGATCGATGCCATCAACGCTCTCCTCGGCGCCGGCCAGATCGTAGTCGCCGCCGGCGGCGGAGGTATCGCCGTCCTGAAGCAGGGCAACCGCCTCAAGAGCGCCAGCGCCATCATCGAGAAGGATCTGACCGCCGGCAAGCTTGCCGACCTGACAGATGCCGATATGCTGATGATCCTCACGAACGAGGACCATGTATCGATCCGTTACCAGACGGACGACCCGGTCCCCCTCGGCCGCATCACCGCCATGGAGGCGCTCTCCTACATCGAGGCCAATGAATTCGGCAGCGGCGGAATGCTCCCCAAGATTGAAGCATCCGTCAACTTCGTCTCACAGGACAAAAAAAGGAGTGCCGTCATCACGTCCATCGACCGCGCCCTCGACGCACTGCACGGCAAAGCCGGCACCGTGATCACCGGCTGATTTTCTGACAAAGGACAGTTCTCCGGCATAAAAAATAGTGTCTCCGGAATTTCCGGAGACACTCAGACTGTAGACAAAGTCCAGGG
>DGTA01000093.1:0-17561 GCA_002394165.1 Lachnospiraceae bacterium UBA4348
CGGAATTTACCGTTGCAATATGGAAATTAGTTTAGCACTCAACTATACCAAAAGAGTATATCACATAAAAGGAAGAAATAACAGCTAAAAGCGAACAAATGTTCTTTTCTGTAAGAGGATTTTCCAGTGCCGTGCTTCCGGGTTTGACGGCGGCCTGTTCATCGCCAGCTGCGATAAGTCCATGCCGGCCATGCTGATGAGCATCGGGCGCCTTAAAGACATGCCCGCCATCGCCATTACCGGCGGCGTGATGGAGGCTCATTACATCCCGGACAAGTATCTCCCGGATGATCCGGACTGCGCAGTCAACCAGCTGCTGACGCTCGAGCAGATCGGCAAGTTCTCCGCTCTGTACGAGCGCGGGCTGATCTCCGGGGAAACGCTGGAATACTATCAGCACAACGCCTGCCCTTCCTGCGGTGCCTGTTCCTTCATGGGGACCGCTTCCACCATGCAGGTCATGGCGGAAGCCCTCGGCCTTATGCTTCCCGGCACTTCGCTGCTGCCGGCCACCTCGCCTGAGCTGAAAGAGGCTGCCGCCAGGGCAGGAAAACAGCTGATGGAGCTGGTCAGGATGGGCCTGTGTTCACAGGATATCGTTGATATGCGAAGTTTCGAAAATGCCATCATGGTCCATGCCGCCATCTCCGGCTCTACCAACGCGCTGATGCATATTCCCGCGATCGCTCACGAATTCGGATTTTCCATCGACGCCGATACTTTCGACCGGATGCACCGCGGCGCTCACTATCTTCTCAATATCAGGCCTGCCGGAGACTGGCCCGCCCAGTACTACTACTATGCCGGCGGCACGCCCCGGATCATGGAAGAGATCCGCCCCATGCTCCACCTCGATACCATGACCGTGACAGGGAAAACACTCGGGGAAAATCTGGATGAATTGAAGCGCAGCGGCTACTACGAACACTGCGATGCCATTCTGAAAGAAAAAAGCGCGATTCTCGGAAGAGAGATAAAAAGGACCGATATCATTGCCGCTTTCGATAAGCCAAAAGGATCTGACGGCACGATCAGTGTCCTGCGCGGCAGCGGCATGCCCAAAATGTTCTATACCGGGGAAGCCATCTGTGCCGATCAGGAGCTGGCCCGCAGCGTCGTCCTCATCACCGACGGCCGTTTCTCAGGCGCATCGCGCGGCCCGGTCATCGGCCATGTCAGCCCCGAAGCGGCAGCCGGCGGCCCTATTGCGCTGGTAGAAGAAGGGGACATAATAGAGCTGGATGTGAAAAACCGGTCTCTGACGGTCACCGGCGTAAGAGGTGAGAAAAAGACTTCTGAAGAAATGGATAAGATCCTTGAAGAACGCGCCGCAGTCTGGAAAGGCTTCACATCCCGCTACACCCACGGCCTGCTGAAACTCTACTCACAGCACGCTGTCAGCGCCATGAAGGGCGCCTACATGGAGTAGATGAAGAACTGATTCCATACGGAAGAATGCTGCGCGGGCGTAGAAATATTTAAAAACTCATTTCCCTACGCCCGCTGTGGGCAAAAATAAGGCGTGACAGTGAACCTTCCCCTGTCACGCCCATAAAAAGACAGGACCATCCCCTGTCATTTATTATTCCATCACACTCTTCATCCCGTCGGCCATGGCTTTCAGGATAATGCAGCAGGAAGTGGAGCCGGCGTCCTGGACGCCCAGTGAGCGCTCGCCCAGTCTGGAGGCGCGGCCGTACTTAGCCACCATGTCTTTGGTGGAGAGCATGCCTTTTTCAGCGGCATCCTTCATCTCGTCCAGCGCGGTGACAAAATCCTTGCCCTCAGCCGATGCTGCCTGGATGGTCTCCAGGGCAGGAACAAGGGTGTCGACGATCGTCTTGTCGCCGGGCCGGGCATCCACGATTCCATAGAGGCCGTCAAGGCCTGCCTGAAGCATCTCCCCGAATTTCTCAAGGGTGATATCCTCTTCATCCATGGCGGCATCCGCCATCTCCATGAAGATCGTTCCGTAGATGGGACCCATGGATCCGCCGATCTCATTGAGGAGGACCATACCCAGGTCTTCCAGGCCTTCGGTGAAGGTGGTCTCATCGTCGCCGAGACGTTCTCCGTAGGTGACAAAGCCCTTGTTCATGTTCATGCCGTGATCGCCGTCACCGATCAGTCCGTCGATATCGCCCAGATACTGTTTGTTCTCATGGACCGCCTCCACCATCTTCAACAGGATCGGACGCCCGTTTGCGTTTTTGAATTTCATTTCAGATCCCCTTCCTTTCTCAGCGCTGTTTCAGTCCCATACCGTAGCAGGGCATATCCAGCAGAGGCTTGAGCTCGTCATCGAGTTTCGTCACGGTGATGGAAGCGCCCATCATATCCATGGATGTCAGGAAATTGCCGACATAGGACTTGTAGATCTTCAGGCCTTTCTCCTCAAGGCACTTTGCAGCCTCATCAAAGAGCAGATACAGCTCGTTGAGCGGTGTGGCGCCCATGCCGTTGACCAGCAGGGAGATCTCATCGCCGGCTTCCAGCGGAAGGTCATCGCCCATGATCACATTCACCATGCGCTCTGCCATCTGAGCAGCCGTCTCCAG
This sequence comes from Lachnospiraceae bacterium UBA4348, assembly GCA_002394165.1. Classification (GTDB taxonomy): domain Bacteria; phylum Bacillota; class Clostridia; order Lachnospirales; family Lachnospiraceae; genus Merdiplasma. The sequence continues at coordinate 2,559 of DGTA01000093.1, forward strand.
TTCGCACACCTCCATGCCGGGTTCGCCGTGAGGGCCTACGCCCACTTCCATGGTGCCGGGCTTGATCTCAAAATTAGGATGTCCGACAGCCGGCAGCGTGCACGGTGTCAGTCCGATACCGATGCTCCTGGTCTGGTCCACGGCCTTCTGAGCAAGACGGATGACCTCGTCGAGGTCCGCGCCTGTAGCAGCCGCAGCGCCGCCGATCTTGTACATGATCACCTCGCCGGCGATGCCTCTTCTCTTATTCTTTTCCTCGGGCGGAGCACTGGCCGCGTCGTCGTTGCAGACGACCGTCTTGACCGTAAGGCCTTCCTTTTTGGCCATGCGGACAGCCATCTTCACATTCATATTGTCGCCGGAATAGTTGCCGTACAGGCAGGCCACGCCTTTGCCTCTGTCCGCCGCCTTGAACGCATCCAGGAAAGCCTGGGCCGTGGGAGAAGAACAGATCTCGCCGATGGCGATGGCGTCGCACAGGTTCTCACCGCAGAAGCCGACAAACGCCGGTTTGTGGCCGGATCCGCCGCCCGTCACCACGCCTACCCGGTCGTCATGATTGAACACGCTCTGAATGGCTCTGGGGTTTGCGGTCGTCGTCACGATATCCGGATGCGCCCTCAGGAAACCGGCTGTGCTCTCATTTACAATATTATCAGGATCGTTCAGTATTCTCTGCATGATCAATTCTCCTCTCCTGCATCAGCAGTCATCCCGGCATTTCGCCGGCAAAATACTTTTATTGGCATGCCATCCGCATGATCTTCTCAAAATTAGCGGCGTTCCAGGCGCTTCGTCCGATCCCCAGCCCGTCGATCTGAGGCTGGGCAAGAAGACCCGGCGCATTCTCGTTGTTCACGCTTCCGCCGTACATCAGCACGATCTCATCGGCCTTTTCGCCGTACATCTGACGAAGGCACCGGCGCATGCTCTCATGCATGCGACCCGCGTACTCAGGATCGGCACTGACTCCCGCCGCGCCGATCGCCCAGGCTGGTTCATAGAGGATGCGGATCCTCCCGATATCGGTCACCCCATCAAGGCACTCGTGCAACTGCAGATGGAGCCGCTCCTCACTCACCCCAAAGGCCTTGTCCTGCGCGGTCTCGCTGACCGAGAGCAGCGCTGTCATTCCCTGGGCAAGTGTCATTTTCACCTTGCGGTTGAGCGAGCGGTTATCCTCGCCGAAGATCCGGCGCCGCTCCGAGTGGCCGATCATCACGATCCCGGCTCCGAGTTCGCGCAGCATGGCGGCGCTGACTTCACCGGTGTATTCCACCTCGTCGGACACGCACACATCCTGCCCTCCGAAGGTGATCAGGCTTCCGGCCAGCACCCGGGAGGCTGTTTCCAACGCCGTGAACGACGGCATGACCGCCAGGTCGATCAGTCCCTGTTCCAGCAGATCCGCGGTCCCCTCGCGCAGAGCGGTGAGATATTCCCGCGTCTGCGCCAGGTTCTTGGACATTTTAGTGTTGGTACAGAAATAAAGCTTTTTCATATTACTCCTCAGCTCGCAGAGCGCTTTACGCTCATCTCCCTGATCTTCGCATTGCGGCTGATCCTGGCCTGCGCCATATTGATCAGCATGATGATCAGCAGCATCATGCCCCAGATCAGCTTCTTCGAATACGGAGAGAACTGCCAGAGGGTGAAGGCTGTCTGCATCAGCTGCAGGCAGAAGGTCGCGATGAACACGCCGTAGAGCCTTCCTTTACCGCCGGAGGGGCTGATACCGCCCAGCACGGCGATCATGATGACCTGCAGCTGGTAGGTGTCGCCGTAACCGACACGGGCCGAGTTGGAGCGGGCCATGATCATCAGGGAAGCGATACCGGCCATCAGGCCCGAGATCGTGTACACCTTAATGATGACATTCTCGTTGTTGATTCCGGTAAAGCGGGATGCCGTGTGATTCTCGCCGATGTAATGAATCTCATGGCCGAGCTTCGTGCGGTCGAGCGCCAGGATCAGGATAATGAAGACGATGCAGGCCGTTACGAAGACGATCGGCACCGGGCCGATGGAGCCGGTTCCGAATTTCAGGAAAGCCGGCGGATAGTTGCCGATGCTGTTGCCGCCGGTGATGCCCATGGCAAGGCCCGAATAAAGCGTCATGGTAGAAAGCGTCGTCACAATGGGCGATACCGAGAACTTCGAGATGATCACGCCGTTGATCAGGCCGCAGATCATGCCCACGCAGACCGCGACAATGACAGCCACCAGAATCGTCACAAACTGTCCGGCTTTCTCAATGTCAAAGAATTTGCCGGTCAGCACCATGGCTGCCAGGAGGCTGGCCAGGTTGGCGTTGGCCACGATGGACAGGTCAATGCCGCCCAGCAGCATGCACAGCGCCATGCCGAAGGCAAGGACCGCCACCTCGGAGAGCTGGAACGCCATGCTGGCGAGCGTCTGCTTGTTATACATGCTCGATCCGAAATTGACGAACATCAGCAGCAGAATTCCCAGGAAGAACACGAACAGAATAGCCATGGAGATGTCCCTGGAAAGGTATTCTCTTAATTTTTTCATATTCGTCCCCTCCCGTTATTCCGTGTAAATAAAGTTCTTGCGGTTCTGCACCCGCCGCTGCCAGGAAGTCGTGATCAGGCTGATCAGGAGGACGATCCCCATGAAGAAGGACTGCCACGAAGCAGAGAGGCCCAGATAGACAAGTGTCTGGCTGAACAGATAATACAGGATGACGCCCAGCAGCGTCCCGAAGATCGTTCCGTAGCCGCCGGTGGGCGATGCCCCGCCGATGACCACACAGGCGATCACGCTCATCTCCGTTCCCACCAGGGAGACCGGATTGACCGAGTTGGTGCCCGCAATGTAGATGACGCCCATCACGCCGGCCAGAAAGCCCGCGTATCCGAAGATGAAGATGCGAAGCAGGTTAACGTTGAAGCCGGCTCTCCTGGCTGCCTCGTTGTTGCAGCCCATGGCAAAGATGCCTTTTCCGATGAGCGTCTTTCTTAAGATGAACCATGTCAGCACGACGCAGATCGCGACCGGGATGATAAAGACCGAAAGGCCGATCTCACCGCCGTACTGGTTCGTGGTGGTGATCAGCTTCATCTTGCTCAGTGTCTTGAACTGGGCCGGAAGGTCCGTGGCGCCCACGTTCTTTGTGCCGACCAGGATGGTCATCAGGCCGAAGTACACACTGGCCGTGGAGAGCGTGATAATGAAAGGCTCCAGCTTCAGGATATTGATCAGGACGGCATTTCCGACGCCGAGCACGATGCCGATCGCGATGGAGATCGCAAAGGTGAGGAACATGCTCTGGATTCCGCAGGCCATGCAGATCCTCAGGGATGTGTAACCGCCGAAGATGGCAATGGCCGGGAAGGAAACATCAATGCCTCCCGAGATCATGACCATCAAAACGCCCATCGAAAGAATAATGGTGCCCGCCGCCGAGCGGAACATCGTAAAGAGGGTCGCCAGGCTTAAAAATGCCGAGTTCCTGCTCTGGACAAGAATACAGTAAATGACGATGATGACGATCAGGAACCGCTGTGTATTATCGATCTTTTTCAGGAATTTCATTCTTGCGCGGCCTCCTTTCCGGGTTTGCCGGATTCAACCAGCCTGTTGATCTGCTCCTTGATGTCGGGAGCCTTCATTTCTTCCTCCGTATACTCCTTCACCTTATGGCCGTCGAACATGACGATCACGCGGTTGCAGTTGGCCACGATTTCTTCCACCTCGTCCGAGATCAGGATCACGCCCGTCCCCTCGGCCGCGAACTGCTGGATGTATTCGTAGATCTCCGCTTTAGAGCCGATGTCGATACCGACGGTCGGCGTATCCAGGATGAATATCTTCGGGCCGGTGGCCGCCCATCTGGCAATCAGCGCCTTCTGCTGGTTGCCGCCTGAGAGGGTGCTGATCACGGTATCCTCGTTGTACACCTTGATCCTGAACTGATCGATCGCCTTGCGTGAAAGCTCCCGGGATCTGTTCGAATCGATGCTGCCCAGGAAGCCTTTTATCCGCTTAAGGATGGCGGCCGCCACATTCTCGTTGACCGATTTGGAGAGGAACAGTCCCTGGATCGCTCTCTCCTCCGGAACCAGGCCGATCCCGAGATCGATCGCGTCGTCCGGGTTGTTGATCGTGACCTTTTTCCCTTCCACATAGATCTCGCCGCTGTCGGGCTTGTTCATGCCGAAGATGGAGAAGGCCAGCTCCGTCCGTCCGGCGCCGAGAAGGCCGGTCAGTCCCAGGATATCGCCCTTGCGCAGCTTCAGGCTCATATCCTCAAAGTTTCCTTTTTTCGTGAGGTTCTTCACTTCCAGCAGCGCATCCTCGGAATCGTTTTTCCGCTCATACTGCTGGTAGTCCACCTCGCGTCCTGTCATATAATAAGCCAGCTTCTTTGAATCGATCTCGGAAGCCGCAAAATCGCCGATTTTATGTCCGTCACGGATGACTGTGATGCTGTCTGCGATCCTCATGACTTCATCCAGCTTGTGGCTGATAAAGACGACCGCTATCCCTCTCTTTTTCAGTCCCATGACGATGTTCAGAAGACTGTCTACTTCATTTTTCGTAAGTGCTGTCGTGGGCTCGTCCATGAACAGCAGTTTTGCATCCAGTGCCAGAGCGCGGCAGATCGCGATCAGCTGCCTGTTGGCAATGGACAGCTCCTGGATCTGTGCGTCGAGCGGGATATCAACGCCGATCAGCGCAAGCGCATCAGAAGCGATCTTCCGGATCTCCTTCTGGTTTGTCAGCGGTTTACCCTCTTTGATCAGCTTGTTCATCGCGATATTGTCAGCGACGGACATAGCATTGAAAAGAGACAGGTCCTGGAAAATGACCTGGATGCCGGCGTCGATCGCGTCCTTTGCGGTATGTTTTGTCATTTCCTTTCCGCCGATCCTGATGGTGCCGGATGTCGCGTTCTCCACGCCCGCAATGATCTTGACAAAAGTGGATTTCCCACATCCGTTCTCACCGGCCAGACACTTGATCTCGCCTTCTTTGATCGTGATGCTCACATCATCCAGCGCCTGGACGCCTACATAGCTCTTACTGATGTGTTCGGCCTCCACTATATTATTCGTTCCTGCCATCTGACCAACTCCTCCTGCCGTTTTGTGCAGTTATACAACAGGTGCGGGCTCATGCCCGCACCATATGATTCATGTTTGTACCAATGTCCGGATCAGACCGGATGCATCGGTTTTACTGACCGGTCCGATCAGAATGTTCCGTTATAATCAGCGATGTTCTCAGCTGTGAAGACCAGCGGAGCATTGCCTGTTACGAGGTTGCCTTCAACGGTAACTTTCTCATAGCCGGGCTTTGTGAAGGTTGTGTCAGAAGTGATCTCTTCACCCTTCAGGATCTTGTAAGCGATCTCAACGGTGGTGTAACCAGCATCTGCGGGTCTCCAGCAAAGGCCGACATACTGAGTGCCGTCTTCGATGTAAGCGCCGCCCTGGGACGGAGTTGCAAGACCAACCAGCTTGATGTCGGTACGGCCGTTCTCTTCAAGAGCAAGAGCCATGCCGTTGGAAGAAGCAGCGGTGTCAAGAAGACCCTTCAGATCCGGATAAGCAGCGATTGCCTGCAGAGCCAGGTCATAAGCGGTCTGCTCGTTGTTGTCTTCCTCACCGGGGATGCCGTCCGGGTTGACCAGTTCCATATCCGGATAGTTCTCTTCCAGATACTTCACGCAGGAGTTGAACCACTGCATATGGGTGGTCATTCCAAGGCCGCCGACAGCGCCGAACCACTGGCCTTCGCCGCCCATGGCCTCAGCCAGATACTGGCCGTACAGTGTTCCGAAATAGTCATTGTCAAATGCTTCCATGTCGTAGTCGACAGAGTCAAGAATATCAGAAGCCTCGTGGGTAACGACAACGATACCCTGATCTCTTGCCTTCTGCAGTGTTGCGGCAACAGCCTGTGCATCAACCGGTACGCAGCAGATCGCGTCAACGCCCTGGGAGATCAGGTCTTCCAGCATAGCATTCTGCTTTGCAGCGTCAGAGCCTTCCGGGTTGATCTCGTAAGCGTAGCAGTCGTCATGATCCGCGTTGAACTCGTCAACACCGACACGCATGTCATCGAACCACGCGATACCTTCTGTCTTTGCGCACAGAGCGATGGTGAATTCCTCATCTCCGCTTGCCGCAAATGCGGTCATGGTCATTCCTGCTGCCATCAGTCCTGTAAGGACCAGTGCCATCTGTTTCTTCATTGCTTTTCCCTCCTTTGTTTTATAAATAAACACACCGTGTGCTTATTCAATGTTACGGTGCCTTGCGGACATCTTCTCAAATGAGAGACCCTCGGTCTCATCCACGATCATCATGACCGCGATATCGAAGGTGATCAGCAGGCTCTGTTCAAAGAGATTGCCCATCGGCTGGAATGATGCGACCACCGGATCCGTGCCGCGGTAAACGGCCGCCGGGATAAAGAACACATCATCCGCCACGTTTTTGGCAGTCTCCCCGCTGGGTGATCCGGTCACGACATAGATGAAAGCGCCCGCTTCCTTCGCCCTGCGGCAGACATAATCGATGTGGCCGATCCGGCCGTCGCCCAGCGTGGCGATCAGCAGATCTCCCTCTCCGATATGCGGGGTGGTGTCATCCCAGATCCAGTGAACTTCCTTTCCCATATGCATCAGGCGCATCGCAAAAGCCCTTGTCTCCATGCCCTCGCGTCCCACACCGATGCAGAATATCCTGTCATATTTTTTTACGGTCTCGATAAACCGGCGAAGGCCTTCCTGATCCAGGGCCTCCATGACAAGCCGGTGTTCTTCCAGTATTTTTGCTCCGTATTCTCTGTAATCCATGTCCTCTCCTTCCCCGGATCAGCCCAGCAGGCTCTCCGCGTCGACTGCCACCAGGCGCTCCAGTTCTTCGTCCATCTTCATCAGGGTAACAGAGACGCCCTGCATGTCCAGCGATGTAAAGTAGTTTCCGACAAAAGACTGGCTGGTCCTGATACCTCTTGCCTTCAGAATATCCGCGATCCTGTTGTACAGGATATAAAGCTCCATCTGGGTCGTCGCGCCAAGACCCGATACCATCACCGTCACCGATGCTTCCTCACCCTCCGGATAGACGGCGAGCAGCTTCTCCATGATCAGATCCGCGATCTCGTTCGCAGGGCGCATTTTATAGGACGATAATCCGGGATCACCGTGATGCCCGATCCCGAACTCCATGGTCCCTTCAACGACCTCGAAATTGGGAACGCCAACCTCCGGGCGGATACAGGCTGCAAAAGCCACCCCGATGCTCCGGGTATTTAAGTTGGCCCGCCGGCACAGATCCGTGATCTCTTCAAGGCTTTTGCCAGCCATGCTCGCGGCTCCCGCGATCTTCCACAGAAGCACCTCGCCGGCCAGTCCACGGCTGGCGCTGCGGTCACCGTCCTCGGCGATGGTGGCGACATCATCGTTCGCACACACGTGCTCCACGCGGATCCCCTCAAGCCTGGCCAGCCGGACAGCTTCACCCACACACCGGTTGTCAAGCGGGTAGTTGCCGTGGATGCACAGCACCCCTTCGCCCTGGTCAGCCTGCCGGATCGCCTCCAGGAAGACTTCGGCGGACGGGGCTTCAAACAGATTGCCCACCGCCACCGCATCGATCATTCCTTTTCGGACATAGCCGATAAATGCGGGCAGATGACCCGTTCCGCCTCCGGATACGATGCCCACCCGGGGAGTCCGGCTCTTGCGCCCGCGGCGCACAAAGACTCTCGGATGTCTCGTCTTGGCGATCCTGTCACTGTGACATTTATAAAACCCGTGCAGCATCTCATCTACGACACGCTGCGGATTATTGATCATCTTTGGCATGGAAGATGCGTCCCTCCCCTGCCGCCGTCAAGGCAGCTGACTGTAAAAGTTCATGTAAACCTGAATCTCTTTCTCCGATAATGCGGGAGAATGTTTCTTTCCAAGGACGAAAGATTTCAGTGACCTGAATGTCTTCTGTTTCTCCGCCGTATCCAGAAACTGTTCCGTGCCGGCCACAGCGGCGCTGACATTGAGAAACAGCTCTCCCAGCCGGAACTCACCGATCGTGAAAAGCTTGGTCAGATCAAGTTCCTCGCATTTTTCGTAAAAAGTGTAACCGGTCTGGTTCTTCTCGTCGGTCAGATCCATCAGGGCCATACACATGTAGATCAGCGTCGAAAGCTTCAGGTCACTCCTTCGGTTCAGCTTCTGGTTATAACCGGCCGCGTCCCAGCCGATCTTTGAACTGAGTTCCTTATTCCTGATCCCGGAAGATCCCAGGAGAACATTCAGATTAACATAGAAGTCTTCCACCATCTTGTTCTTGATGATCTTTTTCAGGGTAATTTCTTCAAACTCTGTCAAAGGACACCTCCAGGCCGTTTTTGTGGAATTTACACAAATTGAATGCTCAATTTTAACATATTTGATAAAATCCCACCTGTTTATTTCCACACTGCCTGTCTGTATTATCATCATTTTACCGACAAAGTGTCAAGAGTACAATTCTGCTTTCGGTTAACCATATTTACATTTAAGCAACTTTTTCTCTCGAAATGCAGGAAATAACTGGTATTATAAAATTGTAAGAAACTGGGCATTTATATATATCCAGTTTCCCTCTATGATACAGAAAACCATTATGTATGGGATTTGATTTGTTTATACACAGAAAGGGAAATACCATGAAAAGAGTTTTGACTATCCAGGATATCTCATGTCTGGGGAAGTGTTCACTGACAGTCGCCCTGCCGCTGATCTCGGCTATGGGCGTGGAAGCTGTCATCCTTCCCACCGCAGTCCTGTCCACTCATACCATGTTCAAAGGATTCACCTGCAAGGATCTCTCCGATCAGATCCGGCCCATCGCGGATCACTGGAAAAAAGAAAATATCCGGTTTGATGCCATCTACACGGGTTATCTGGGAACGGAGGAGGAGATCGACACTGTAAAGGAACTGATCCGGGAATTCCGGGATGAGGATACGCTCGTTTTCGTAGATCCGGCCATGGGAGACAACGGAAAACTCTATCCGGCCTTTGACGACGCCTATGCCGCCAGAAATGCCACCCTGTGCGCGGACGCGGACATCATCGTGCCCAACCTCACCGAAGCTTCTTTTATGACAAGCCTTCCCTACAAAGAGAGTTATGATGAAGCGTATGTAAAAGAAATACTTCTCGCCCTCTCCGAAATGGGTGGAAAAAAAGGCATTGCCGCCCTGACCGGCGTCTCCCTCTCCGAGGGACGCACCGGTGTGATGGGATACGATGCCGTCAACGACGAATTCTATTGCTACCAGAATGACCGCGTTCCGGCCGCTTATCACGGAACCGGCGACATCTACTCCAGCGTCGCCGTAGGCGCCATGATGAGAGGCCTTTCCTGGAAAGACGCCCTGCGCCTGGCCGCCGATTACACAGCCCTGACCATCGCCAGGACACTGGAAAATCCGCGCAAACCGTGGTACGGCGTAGACTTCGAGGCGACCATTCCGCAGCTGGTAAAGGCATTGGAACAGGAAGCTCCTACGAAATGATCTGTACGTGAAAGGGTGTCCCTCAACGCAGGATTTTTACTCCTTGTTGAGGGACACCCTTTTTTTATTTTGAACTCTTCACTCAGGCAGGCTGCGTCTTCTTTCGCAGCACAATGATCATGATCAGGAATGAGATGATCATCAGTGCCGACGGCCCGGCAAAGTCGGTTTCATCCGCCGTCAGCGGAGCCGCATATTTTGCGGCATCGGCAGCCTTTGCTCCGATCATTCCGGAAGAGCCTGCCTTACCGGCCGTATTATTTCCGGAATATCCGGAACCGTCCGAAGGAGTACTTCCTCCGCTTTCCCTCCCGGGAGTCTTCCCGGGCTGTTCCTTAGCCGGCTCAGCCGTCTCCTCCGGCACATCACTCTTCTCCGGTGTATCACTCTGCTCCCGGTCAGCGGTCTCTTCCTGTTCTTCCTGTTCTTCTTTTTCTTCTTTTTCCCACACTGCGGTAAAGGAATGCGCTCCGTCTACCGTATAGTCTGCCCCCGCTTTATATTCAGATCCTTTCCAATACAGGAACCGGTATCCTTCTCTTGTCGGCGCCGCCGGGAGGCTGATGGTCGTGCCGTAACCATAATTGTAGATAACCGTTCCCGTTTTTCCTTCCAGTTCTCCTCCGTTCAGGTCAAAGGAAAGATCATACTTATTCAGCTCCTCCGTATAGGATGCCGTGTACGTGATGTCCCCGGTCACCGGGTCGATCTTGGGCGTCCATCCGGCAAACGTATAGGTATAAGCCGCCGTCGCCGCCTTCCTGGGCTCAGCACCGGTAAAGGAAGGCATATCCCCGTATTCAGCCTCTGAGGACTGAAGGGATGTTCCGTCTTCGTCGACAAACTCGACCACGTACTTTTCCTTCCCCATGTCGACGGACAGGTATACACCGCCGCCTTTAGGCACTTCCACGTAATAATTGCCGTCGCTGTCCATGAGAAGCTCTGTTTTCTCCCCTTTGCCGTTATAAGCAGCCAGCACACGGTAGCCTTTGTCCGCGTTGATCTTTAAGATCACCTTGTCGCCTTCATACGCGATATCCCGGTCGTGGCTGGTCTCAAGCGCTTTTCCGTCCTTATCAACGGCGGTCAGCGATCCGCCTTCTTCAGGCTGTTCTACCTTGATAATATATTTGATGGTCTTCTCAAAAGCTTCATTCTGCGCAGACCGGACATCCTCTTTCTTTTCCGTATTATAGGTATAATCTGCAGCCACAGCGCCCTCTCCGTCAGGGACGATCTTCCAGACCGTCAGCGTCAGGTTGTCCGCAGAATATCCCTTGTCCTTATCCAGTGCCACGCCGGCATCGCCGCCAGAGATCGTTCCCGTGACAAGCACATCGATCACACCTTCTTCTGTCGCGCTCGATGCATACAGTCCCACAACGTCGCCGGTAAGGTCGCCGTCGATCACCAGATTCGTTTGTCCGCCGCCGCTGGCATGCAGCTCTGCTCCTCTTTCGTCGGATGTTACATTTCCGTTTACGGTCGCCTCCGCCTCGGCGCCCGAGCTTGTGGTCATATAAGTGCCGATCTCTTTGCCTGATATATCAGCATTGACCGTCGCTTCGGCACTGCTTCCCTTACCGTCGGAGTGAACATCCAGGCCGGTGCCTCCTGCCTGTATACCCGCATCAACAGCGGCACTGATTTCTCCGCCTTCCTTCGCTTCCAGATGAACGCCGTTCTCATTCGCTGATGTGACCTCTCCGTCAAGTTTTGCATCAACCTTGGAATCCCCGAGGGCAAACCCCTGGAAGCCGGCCTGCTGCGCATCGATCTTACCATTCACCTCAACGGAGGCGTCACCGCCTGTTGCTTCCACATTCACGCCTATGTTTCCGGCCGTGACATCTCCGCCGACAGAAGCATCCACAGAAGCTCCTTTATCTGAACTGATATTGATCCCGCTGTTTCCGGCAGCAATATCTTTGTCGGCCATGATCACCACCGAGCCGCCGTTATCAGCGGATACAACAGCGCCGTCGTCCTTTGCCTCAACATCTCCTGAGACAGTGACCTGTACAGAGGTTCCGTCACCGTCGCTGTATAAAGTAAGACCGTCCTGACCAGCGCTGACATCTCCGCCGGCTTTAATCGCAGCCGACGCCCCGTCACTGGATGTCACATAAACACCGCCCTCATAGGTGCCGCCTTCTTTCTGCGCGCTGATATCGCCGCTCACATTCACTTCAGCCGATGAGCCCTGATCAGAGGCAGATACGAGAACACCCCATTCACCACCGGAAACATCCCCGTTCACATCTATATCCGCTGCGGAACCATCCTGGCTGCTGACTTTCACGCCGTAGTCATCCGGAGCCGTTATACTGCCCGTATCAACATCCGCATTCTTTCCGTCTGCAGCCGACACATCCAGTCCGTTGCCGGTGGACGCTGTGATATTCCCGACTTCCACATTCTGATCGCCATTCACGGAATTCGCCGTCACATTTACCGTCTCCGTCTTATCCTCCGCTGCGCGGACCAGCTTTGTGTCTGCAGACACAAAAAGCACACAGCCAGCCATAAAGAATGCAGCCATGTGCCTCAAAAATCCGTTTTTCATAAGAACCTCCCCGCCATCCCCGGCGCCAGAAAAGTTCTCCCCTCTTTTTTTACTATATAATCAATCCCGCCTGAAAGCAAGCAGCAATCAGGCGGGATGTAAGAAATCAAAATTTATGCTTCGAAGCTGTCAGCCAGTTCCAGGGTATGCTCCTCATTGAGCCTGCGGCATACTGCCAGGAAGGTGTCGAGCGGAACGCCCTGCACCGTCTTGTTCATGCCGCGGATATTGACGGAAACGGAATTCTCCTGCGCTTCCTTATCCCCGACGACTACGATGTACGGATCCTTGTAGGTCTTGTATTTCTTGATCTTGACCTTCATGTTCTCGTCCTCGTAATCTACTTCGGCGCGGATGCGGCTCTTTCGCAGCGCTTCCACGACCTTGGCCGCATATTCATTATGCTCGGGCCGAATCGGCACGACTCCGACCTGGTACGGGGACATCCAGAACGGGAACGCCCCTTTGAAGTTCTCGATCAGGATACCGATAAAGCGTTCGAAGGATCCGAACAAGGCGCGGTGGATCATGACCGGCTGTTTCATGGTTCCGTCAGCGGCCGTGTACTTCAGGTCAAAGTTCAGCGGCAGCTGGAAATCCAGCTGGATGGTACCCATCTGCCATTCTCTTCCGAGCGCGTCGCGCATCTTCAGGTCGATCTTGGGTCCGTAGAAAGCGCCGTCTCCCTCGTTGATCTCATAGTTCCCCTCGCCGTATTTGGCATCGAGGATCTCCTTGAGGGATGCTTCCGCCTGGTTCCACAGTTCGATATCGCCCATGTAATCGTCAGGCCTGGTGGACAGCTCGGCCATATAGTCGAGACCGAACGTTCCGTAAAGCTCCTCGGCGATATCCATGATATCGTTGATCTCATCCCGGATCTGGCTGTGCATCAGCAGGGTGTGGTCATCATCCTGACGGAACATCTGCACGCGGAAGAGTCCGTTGAGCTCACCGGATTTTTCCTTGCGGTGGATGACATCCGTCTCGGAGAAGCGCAGCGGAAGATCCTTATAGCTTCTCATCTGGCGCTTGTAGACCATGATCGCGTTGGGGCAGTTCATCGGCTTGGCCGCGTAATAATCACTCTCATCCTCGGCCGTACCGGGAATCAGGAACATGTTCTCCTTGTAATGTCCCCAGTGTCCGGAAGTCTCCCAGAGAGACTTGTTGTTGATGACCGGCGCGGAGATCTCCTGGTAGCCGTGAAGCTCGTGCACATCACGCCAGTAGGACAGAAGCGCGTTGAACAGTTTCCAACCCCTCGGAAGCCAGTAAGGCATGCCGGGTGCCGTCGGATCGAACATGAACAGATCCAGCTGCGGTCCGAGCTTCTTGTGATCACGCTCCATCGCCTCGCGGATCAGGTCAAGATGAGCCTTGAGCTGTGCCTTGTCCGGGAACGCATACACATAGATGCGCTGAAGCGAGTCACGGTTCTCATCGCCGCGCCAGTAAGCGCCGGACACGGACTTGATCTTGAAGGCCGCCCCGAGAAGCTCCTGCGAATTATCGACATGAGGCCCTCTGCACAGATCAACAAAATCATCACCGGTCGTATAGATGGTGATCAGTTCGTCCTCCGGAAGGTCCTCGATCAGCTCTGTCTTGAACTTCTGATCAGCGAACAGCTTCAGCGCTTCCTCCCGGGACACTTCTTTGCGGGTCCAGGCTTCCTTTCTCTTAAGGATCTCGCGCATCTTGTTCTCGATCATCTCAAAATCTTCCTGGCGCACCGTGCGAGGAAGCGTAAAGTCATAGTAAAAGCCGTCTGAGATCTGCGGTCCGATCGCGTACTGGACCTGGTCCTTCCCGAAGATCTCGATCACCGCTTTCGCAAGAATGTGCGAAAGTGAATGCCGGTATACTTCCAGGTATTCCTCTCTGTTCATGTATGTATCCTCCTTTATGTCCTTCAACCGGTCAGCGGCTGATGCCCAGCGCATCCAGCAGTTCCTGGTCAATACCGGTTCCTTCCAGATTTTCCTTTTTCCTGTATTCCTCTATGGAAGCTTTTGTCTTCTTCCCGGTCAGTCCGTCAGGATCGCCGCAGTCATAACCAAGAGAATTCAGCTTCTCCTGGACCTTCTGCATTGTGGCCGAATCCGTGATCCCCATGTCGAAAAGCAGCTCGTCATCGATCACGCTTCCTGCCGGAAGGTCCCTCGTTTCACGGTAGATCCTGATCGCTTCCCTGACCAGTTTCCCAAGCTTCCCGTCTTTCTCCAGATTGGCGCCATTTTCATTCAGCACGCTCTGGACCATCCGGACCGTCTTTTCGTCGGTATAGCCTTCCTCTTCATCCGTCCCGGTCTCTTCAGTCTGCGCTTCCGTCTGGTTCTCTTCGGTCTGCGCTTCCGTCTGGGCCTCTTCTGTCGCGGTTTCTTCCGTCGCAGCTTCTTCGGTCTGTGCTTCCTCGTCCGTCTCCTCATTGACTAAGAGATGTTCGATCAGCTCAGCATCGACGCCCTCACCGGCGAGGTTTTCCTTTGCGCGGTACGCTTCGATCGCTTCATTCGTCTTTCTTCCGCTCAGGCCGTCCGGCTCACCGCAGTCATAGCCCAGGGCGTTCAGCTTTTCCTGGATCTTCTGCATCGTGGCCGAATCCGTGATCCCCAGCTTCGAAAGAAGCTCATTTGTGATGTCCGTTCCTTCCCCGAGTGAGTTCTCCGTGCGGAATTTCGCAATGGCTTCCTTCAGGGTATCGGTGATCCTGCCGTCCTTCTCCAGTTCATATCCGGCTTTGATCAGGGCCGCCTGGACCATACGGACCGTCTTCTCATCGGTAAAGACGGTATCTTCTGCTTCCGTCTCAGCCGGTGCTTCCTCTGTCTCAGCGGCGGGCAGGGTCACAGGCTCGGTCTCGGCTTCGGTCTCGACAGCGGTCTCTT
>DGTA01000093.1:17620-58710 GCA_002394165.1 Lachnospiraceae bacterium UBA4348
CAGCGGTCTCTGTCTCAACCGCTTCTGTCTCAACAACTTCTTCGGTCTCAACAGTCTCAGTTTCAACCGCTTCGGTCTGGGAAGCCTCAGTCACTGCTGCCTCTGTCTCAGCCTCGGCCGGTGACTCTTCCGTTATTTCTTCCTCGGTCTCCTCCGTGAGGATGATCGTTACCTCCGTCTCTTCTTCCGCAGCTTCAGCTGCCGGCTGCTGCGCACTTTCTTTCACCGCATCGATCTCAAAGGTCTCCTGGGCGATCTTATCGCCGTCCTTGCCGGTCAGCAGCACGGACAGTGAAACATTTCTCACATCCGTGACCTTCATCTTCTCCAGCGTAGCCCGGTCAAGCGAGATCGTTCCGGTCATCCAGGTGCCCGGCGCCGCCTCACGGCTCCAGTCTGAATAAGTATCCTTTCCGTTGACCAGGATATCCGTGATCTGAACTTTGATATCCTGCTCACTGTTATTGCTCAGGTAAAGGCTGATGATGTAGTAGCTCAGGTCATCCGAGTAACCGATCCGCGTGATGCCCATTCCGATGTCATTCTCATCGTAGAGGACGATATCCGAATCCGAGGGCTCATAACCATTCGCGCTCTCCTCTTCCTCCTCGCCGGTCTTCACCTGAGCCGTCTCCTCCACCGGATCGACGAAGGAATTGAAGCCGGTCTGCGCCTCTTTCCAGACTCTCACCTTAAAGGAAGCATCATGGATCTTTTTGATCCCGGCTTCTTCCATGTCAAGATTCCACCAGCTGATCTGGGCAAGGCCTTTGTATCCGGGCAGCACGATCGTACTCCAGTAAGGATCGGAAGCATAGCCGTTCAGCACACAATCCTTCAGCTCAAACAGCACGGTGTCCGAAGTCTTATTCTCGAGATATACCGTCCACAGCGGCATCTCATCCTCATCCTCACCGTAATCAAGGATACTGAACGTGTAATCCGGCGTATCCATGATCTCTTCTTTCACTTCCGGAAGCTCCGGTCCCTTCGCATCCCCTGTCCCGAAGCTGATTCTGCAGACGGAGTTGGCGTAATACTTATAGCTGCCTTTTTCCGAGGTATAGGCTTTCAGGGAGAAAGCCGCCTCATCAAGACCGGTGACGTTCAGCCGCTCCAGGTCCTCGGCTGTCCAGGAGACATCGGCGTCAACCGCCTCCCCCGGAGTCAGCGACCAGCCGGAAACACTCCACTGGTCCGTGGGGCACATCCAGCCGTTGAGAGCCGTGTTGGAAAACGACACGGACATATCTGAGCCGGTCCTGTTCTCGAAATGAAGTTTCCAGTCAAGTCCGTCCTTCAGATCATCATCCTCACAGGTGATCTTCATGCCGAAATCAACGTTTGATGCTATCTCGAATTCGTCGAATACAGTTCCGGGCGCTGCAAGCGAGATCTCCTTTTCTATCTTCTCAGCAGAAAGCTCTTCCGAAGGTACTTCAGTTTCTGCCTCAGCCAGGACCTGTGTCCCGGTCAGCATCAGCAGACCAAGCGTGATCAGGCCTCCGCGGCGCAGTTTGGAAAACAAAGTCATGATGACCTCCTCTTTTCGACAGGTGATCGTACTCACCTCATTATTGTTTTAATTCGTTCACGAGAGAGTATATCACATTGATTGCCGGCGGTCTAGAAAAAAGGCCGCCTTTTCAGGCGACCTCACCGGTTTTATCAAGATCCTCCCCCGCCGGAAAGATCTGTGCAAACACATCCCTGATATCCGCAACCGGAATGATCGTCAGGTTCTCACGGACCTCCCCGGCCACGTCGTCCAGATCCTGCAGGTTCTCCTCCGGGATCAGGGCGGTCGTGATGCCTGCCCGCAGCGCTGCCATCAGCTTTTCAGGCAGTCCCCCTATGGGCATGACGGCCCCCCGCAGGGAGATCTCGCCGGTCATGGCGATCTTCGGGCTGACCGCCTTCCCGGTCACCAGCGAAGCGATCGCGCTCGTGAGCGTGATGCCTGCGGAAGGTCCGTCCTTGGGCACAGCGCCTGCCGGCACATGGATATGAAGATCATTTTTTTCGAACAGATCCGCTTTATCGGGAAACAGGGACTTGACCAGACTCACAGCGATCTGGGCCGACTCCTTCATGACATCTCCCAGCTGTCCCGTAATGACAGTCCTGCCGCTTCCAGGTGCCAGGAGCGTTTCTATATAAAGAATCTCTCCGCCGGCGGCGGTCCAGGCCATACCGGTGACGATCCCGCTCCTGCGCTGCTCAAGCGCTTTTTCATGATGCATCTTCCGGGCATCGAGGAACGTCCTGAGGTTGGATACCGTCACTTCGACCGGCCCGGCCTCACCCGTTCCATCCTCACCGGCTGCCTGTTCCTTCTTTACCTGCCAGAGCGCCGCTTCCCTGCAGATCCTGTCAAGGTTCTGCTTCAGGGTCCTGACGCCGCCCTCCATGGTATAGTCCGAGATGATCGTCCGGATCGCCTCATCCGTCACATTCACTGCATCTTCCGAAAGCCCGGCGCTCTCCATAGACCTGGGAAGCAGGTGCCTGCGCGCGATCTCGAATTTCTCGATCGCCGTATATCCCGGGAAGCGGATCACCTCCATCCGGTTCAGCAGCGGTTCCGGAATGGTATCGGTCGTGTTCGCGGTGCAGATAAACAGCACTTCCGACAGATCATAGGGAACATTCAGGTAATGATCCGTGAAGGCGGCATTCTGCTCCGGATCCAGCACCTCCAAAAGCGCGCTGGCGGGATCGCCGTTATAGGACAGGGACAGCTTGTCCACCTCGTCAAGGACCATGACCGGATTCGCGGCGCCGCAGCGGCTGATCCCTTCCATGATCCTGCCCGGCATGGCGCCGATATAGGTTCTTCTGTGTCCGCGGATCTCCGCTTCGTCACGGACACCGCCCAGACTGACGCGGACATACTTCCTGTCCAGCGCCTGAGCGATGCTCTGCCCGATGCTGGTCTTGCCGGTCCCGGGTGCGCCGACGAACAGCAGGATCGTGCCCGACTGTTTCTTTTTGAGATTCAGTACAGCGATCTGCTGCAGGATCCTGCGCTTGACCTTATCAAGGCCGAAATGATCCTTGTCAAGGATCTCCTCAGCTTTATCCAGCCTGATCGGCTGCTGCTCCCGTCTCTCCCAGGGAAGCTTTGTCAGGAAGCTCAGGTAATCGGAGAGCATGCCGTACTCAGGACTGCTGCTCCCCTCCGCCTTGAGCCTCCCGAGCACCTTCATGGCTTCCTTCCGGGCTTCGTCGGTCATGGCAGAGTCCTTGATCTCCTGCTCCAGCTTCTGCAGCTCCGTCATGTTTTCGGGATGCATCTGATCAAGTTCCTTCTGCAGATACTCCATCTGTTTTTTGATCGCCGCTTCCCGGTACAGTTTCTGGTGGTCCTCCTCCTGGGCGGTCTCCGCCTCGGAACTGAGCTTCGATATCTCCAGGAATTCGTAGAGCGCTTTCTCCATCAGATCCGTTCTCGCCGCGATGCTGTCCTGCGCCAGGATATCGTATTTTTCCGCGCTGCTGATCATCAGCCTGGAGGAGAGGGCCGCGGTGATCTCCCCGATGGATGACCACTGCATCATGTAGTTGCGGATGGTCTCACCCCATCCCTTGGAATCAATAAACGAGTTGATATGCTCCCGGATCCGCTCCAGATGCTCCTGCTGCACCTGCGCGCTCATGTCTCCTATATCCGGGCGGACGGAAGAATCAAGGCTGATGTGCCCTTCCCCGTCAATGACGATATTGCTCACATCGACTCTTGCCGATGTATGGATCGCGACGAACTGGTTCGCATCCGCGGCACAGACCTGGCCGCTCACTCCGATCGGATAGAAATCGTCCGCTTCTGTTTCATCTCGTTCCACCTGCGTCCTGGTGGGCAGGAGGATCACCTGCTCTCCCTGCTCGGGTTCGCCTCCGGCCAGCGCTTTGAATGTCTCCTTCCCGAAATACAGATTAATGTCAGGAAGAAGAACAACGTCATAGATCGGTATGATCTTCATCTGCTTCACCTCCGTTTCAAAAAGAATGAAAGATCGTCCTGTCAGCACTCTCAAGCGTCGAGTGCTAATCTATGGTCAAAAGATAACTGCCCGAAGGCAGTCATCTGATTGATGTTGAGATAATATCACCTGGTGCATTCTGTGTCAAGTACTCAGACGCACATATGTTCACCTGCCGATCCCCAGCTCCTCAAAAGCCTTGTCGAACGGCGCCCTGCACAGTCCCCTCTCCGTGATGATACCGGTGATCAGGGAATGATCCGTCACGTCGAAAGCCGGATTGAACACATTGATCCCACGCGGAGCCATGGGCTCTTTGTACCACATGTCGGTAACCTCTGATCCGTCACGCATCTCGATGGGGATCTGCTCCCCGGTCGGGCACTCCATGTCGATCGTGGAGCTTGGCGCACAGATATAGAACGGAATATGATAATAGGCAGCCAGGATCGCCACCGCGCTGGTACCGATCTTGTTGGCCGAATCCCCGTTTCTCGCAACCCGGTCGCAGCCGGTGAAGATGATGTCGATATTGCCCATCTTCATCTGAAGGGAAGCCATATTGTCGCACTGGAGCGTCGTCGTGACGCCTGCACTGCTCAGCTCAAAGCTGGTCAGTCTTGCTCCCTGCAGGAGCGGGCGCGTCTCATCGCAGTACACATGCATGTCGGTCCCGGCCCATCCCTTGTCAAGGGCGTAATACACGGGCGCGGTGGCCGTTCCGTATTTCGCGGTCGCCAATGTCCCTGCGTTGCAGTGGGTCAGGATGCCGATGCTCTTCCCTTCTTTTTTCAGGTCTTTGAGAAGTTCAAAGCCGATCCGGCCGATCCCCAGGCTGATATTGACATCCTCATCGCGAATGGCCTGTGCCTCCTCGTAGAGCCGTTCCTTCAGCTGCGCAACGCTCATCTGCGCATTTTCCCGGGCGGTGTTTTCCATTCTTCTAAGGGCCCAGAAAAGATTGACCGCCGTGGGACGCGAGGAGGCATAGTATTCGGCATCTTCGTGCACTTTGGCCAGGAAATCATCCATATCCTCCGTCTCAAAAGCGGCTGATGTCACGGCCAGCGCATAGGCCGCACACACCCCGATCGCCGGCGCCCCGCGCACCCTCAGCTTCCGGATCGCTTCCCAGATCTCCTCTCTCGTGGAGAGAACGATCCTTTTGACCGTACCCGGCAGGAGTGTCTGGTCAATGATGTCTACCCCTTTGCGGTCAGGTGTCAGCCTGACTGTCAGCACTTTTTCAAAAAACGCGTCCGTTGTCATTCCTGATCTCCTTTATACAGATGTCTGTGCCCCCGGCCGGCCGGAAAACCGAATTCTTCCGGTCGGAAAACCGGACAGGTATTCTCATCCGTCGCGATGACCGAGCCTGCCAGCCTCGTGCCTATCCGGCATGCCTCCTCAAGGGACATGCCATAGGTCAGTGCCGAGGCGGCCCCCGCAAAAAACGCATCACCGGCGCCAGTTGTGTCGATCACATCCACTTTCTGGGCCGGGCAGTATCCCGAGGTGCCGTCCGCACACGCATAGACGGCTCCTTCACCGCCCATGGTCACGATCATCCGCTCAAAGTCCGCCCTCACCACTTTTTCCGGGAGCAGGGCACACATCTCCTTCGTGGTCTTTTCCGAATAATCTTCCGAGAAGAGAAGCCCCGCCTCCTGCTGGTTGCAGACAATACAGCCGGTCATCTCCAGCATCTCCCTGCGCTGGAGCGCGATGGACATGTTCGAGACCACCGCGTAAACGGGAATGCTATACTTGTGCGCGAGGCGAAACATTTCCTCCAGGATGGGAACCTCCATATCGATCTCCACCACTACGCTGTCGGCTTTCTCAAAGATCTCATCGCCCTTCTCTTTCAGGACGGTCAGCACATCGTCCAGAACGGGACGCCGCGAAATGGAAGCCGCCACGTCTCCGTTATTGTCGAAGATCGCCAGCCAGGTACCCATACCGTCTTCCCGGCGCTGCACATAGCGGGTATCGACTCCCTGCCTGTCCAGATGCTCGATCACATCACGTCCGGTGCCGCTCTCATCCACAACGCTTAAAAGAACGGCGTCCAGTCCGATATTTGCGATATCCTCCGCCACATTCCTGCAGACACCCCCGTGGACCTGCACGACCCTGCCCACGTTCCTGCCTGCCGGGATGAAAGGTGCGAGCGGATATCCTTTGATATCCACAAAAACAGCTCCCATTACCACGATGCTCATATGCGGCCTCCGCTTGCAGATGTGTCCTGTCTGTGATTATTCTGTCATTCCCTCTGTGGCTGACTCCGTCTCGCCCGTCAGGATGCTGATCTCACCGATATCAGCGCTCTCAACGATAAGTGCCAGCGCCTTTTCATAGGCGATGCGGTCTCTGACTGCATCCTCACCGACCGCGGCGATCAGGGCATCTGCCGTACCGTAACCGTATTTCTCGGCCAGTTCCTGGGCACCGGCGGCAAATTCGTCATCATCGATCACGATGCCTTCCTTCTCAATAACGGCCTCCACGACCAGCTGTTTTTCAAGGTTCTCCTGAACGGACTGTCTCACCTGGGCCGTATAGTCCTCCATGGACATACCGTAATAGCCGGTGACGGCATCTTCCAGAGAAAGGCCGTAATAGCTGTACATCTGCTCCGCGTACCTTAAATTGTCCTCCACATAGAAGTCCAGCAGATCCGACGGGATCTCGATCCTCTCGCAGCCGGCGACGATCTTATCCACGAGTTCGCTCTCTTCGTCTCTCATCTGTCCGGCGATATCCTCCCTGACAGCCTCTCTGTATTCGGCCATCGCGGTGTATTCGCCATCGGAGAGCTTTTTGGCCAGCTCGTCATCCATGGCCGGCATGCGCTTAATGCTGTTGACCGTAACGGTAAACACGGCCGCTTTGCCAGCATATTCAGCATTGCCGTAGTCTTCCGGGAAAGTCACATCCAGGTCGGTCGTCTCTCCGACGCTGACGCCCACAAGGCCTTCCTCAAATCCCGGGATGAATGATCCCGAACCGATCTCCAGGTCATATCCCTCGGCAGTACCGCCTTCGAAGGCTACATCGTCGATCTTTCCTTCATAATCGATGTTGGCGATATCGCCGTTCTCAACGGTGCCCTCGGTCAGCTCGTCATAGAGATTGCGGCTTTTGACCGTGTTCTCAATGGTCATGTCCACATCCACATCAGTCACAGTCACCTCAATAGGATCGAGCGACAGTCCCAGGTATTCACCAAGCTCAACGCATTCGCTGACATCATACTCAGGAATCGTTATCGCCGCTTCCGTCTCTTCCTCTACCTGTTCAGTCTCACCGGGAACATTTTCAGCCAGCTCTTCAAAGACCGCCTCATCGGTCTCCTCTTCCGCACAGGCCATTCCTGTAAACAGGCATGCGCTGATTGCCAGCATGGCTGAAACGGTCACCAGTTTCATCGATCCAGTTTTCTTTCTCACTTCTTTTTCCTCCTTGAAGCTAAATCTTACTTCTGCGCCTTCGTTTTTTCAAAGTTCCGGGAAGCCTCGCGGGCTGCTTTCAATTTAGGATCCACAAAGATGCCGCCCTTTTGAGCTTTCGTTAAATAAGACACGGCTTTCACGGGATCCAGGGGGACATCTTCCTTGCCTCCCTGATATGCAATCCCGACGTCATACGCAGCCCAGTACATCCGGCTGCCTTTTTTTCCGGCCGCTTTTTCCAGCAGGGAGAAGGCTTTCATATAGTCACGTCCGATAACATCGTTGTCCATCCGGTACAGCTTGGCCAGAAGCACACTGCCCAGCTCGTTTCCGGCTGCATCCAGTTTTTCAAAGCACTCCCTGGCTTTTTCCGGATCCCGCTCAAGGAGCCCCTCCATGCCGTCCCGGCAGGTCTCCCCATAGATCCGAAGCGCCGTCTCATCTCCCATGCCGGCTGCTTTTTCAAGCATTTCCAGCCCCGCGGCGCGCTCTGTCTTTTCCCGGCTGCCTTTCAGGATGATCCCGGCAGCCGTCAGAGCGTCCGCACAGCCTTTTCCGGCCAGTGCCTGCAGTTTCTCCATGACATCGGATCTGTTTCTTTCCCATTCGTCCGGATTGTGTGTCAGCAGCAGCGCCGCGTCGCAGAACGCACGCTCCTTGTCTGCCTCATCCGGGCTGCCGGTCAGGTCCTGCCATAATCTCATCACTTTTTCGCCTGTCATTCTTCATCCTCTTTTCCATGTTTCTGTGTCCATCGGGCATGACGGCCATGCCCCCATTTTAGCCGAACGCTCCTCTATTTGCAAGTTCAGACAAGTTCCCTTTCCACATCCTCCTCCAGGCTCACTTCCCTGGCAGTCTCCCGGATGGCTTCCTCATAGCCGGTCAGCGCGGCAAAAGGCGAGAACTGGGCGGCGCGCTGCGCCGCGGACAGGGGCGGATGCTTCTTTGAGACCGGATGAGGAAGATCGATCAGGTCTCCGTACTTTGCCATGGCCTCAGCCTGCGCTTTACGCTTTATGTCCTCCCACCTGGTCATTTCTTTCACGGAATGTTGCTCCTTTCTGCAGATCACTGCCGCGCATGATCGCGTTCTTTCCAAACCGCTTTCGGATCTCCAGGACAGCTTCCTGCGCTTTTTTCTCCCTCTCGAGACCCTTTTTCCTCTGTTCGTTCTCCCCGCCGGAGAGCAGTCCGTCCTCGAACAGCGACATCTGCCGGTATGATTCTTTTTCTTCTTTTAAAGACCGCTCATCCCTCACATGGTTTGCGTAAAGATAGATCCTGCGCACCAGAAGCGCCGGATCAACGATGCGCTCATAGAGGGAGGCGACCGCTTCCCGGATGAGCCTCCCAGATGAGGTAAAGGTTCCCAGGTTAATGCTCCCTTGAGCATTTCGGGGCACTTTCCTCCCGTACCAGTCGCGGGCGGTCTCTCCCGAATATTCATTCTCTTTATCTTTGAGATTGGAGACATCATAGCAGACGGTCAGTACCATCTGGTCAGCCCCCATTCCTTTTTCCATCAGTTCCATGGCCAGCATGTCCGCCATCTCATCCGCCACGATCTTTGCGCGTCTGCTCGGGTACGGCTCCGCCAGCACCTGCCCGCTGCTGATGGAATGATCCTTAGGAACATAGCTTTTTATGTCCGAGATCCGGGCATCCTCGTACCCCCAGGCATGGTCGATCAGAAGCTGCGCGTTGATCCCGAACATATCATACAGCAGCTCCTCGTTTTCCAGCGAGCACCTGGCCACGTCCCCCATGGTCATCAGCCCGCACTTTTCCAGCTTCCTTGCCGTCGCTCTTCCAACACGCCAGAAATCGGTCAGCGGCCTGTGGGTCCACAGAAAGAGACGGTAGCTTCTCTCGTCCAACTCGGCGATCCGGACCCCGTCCTCATCCTCGGGGATGTGTTTGGATACAATGTCCATCGCGGCTTTGCAAAGATACAGGTTGGTCCCGATCCCGCCGGTCGCCGTGATGCCGGTCTCTTCAAGCACTTCCCGGATCATCTTCCGGCAGAGCTCGTGGGCGCTCATCCCATAGGTTCCCAGGTAATCAGTCACATCCATCATCACTTCGTCGATGGAATAGACGTGGATATCCTCAGGCGCAATGTAACGCAGGTAGATCCGGTAGATCCTCGTGCTGTAATCCATATACAGCTTCATTCTCGGCGGCGCCGTCAGGTAGCTCACTTTCAGAGCCGGGTTTTTCTCCAGCTCGGGCCCGGACACGGATTCTCCTTCAAAGCCGCCTCCGCCCAGAGCCGACTGCCTTCTCCGGTTCACTTCTTTCACCCTGGATATGACCTCGAAAAGACGGGGTCTTCCTGGGATCCCCCATTTTTTCAGTGAAGGGGAGACGGCCAGGCAGATAGTTTTTTCCGTGCGTGAAGCGTCCGCCACGACCAGATTGGTCGTAAGCGGATCGAGCCCCCGCTCCCGGCATTCCACCGAGGCGTAAAAGGATTTCAGATCGATCGCGACATAGGTTCTTGGCTTCTCACTCATTTTTTGATCACGGGCTCTGGCATGCAAAGCGCCGTACCTCCATAACGTGATTGTACCATATTTCTTTTGCAGCGGCAGTTGCATCCGGTGCATAATTATACTAGACTGTCTAAGAAATGATCGAAAGACCCTGCGCATCAACAGAAAGGAATACCATTATGAACCGGGAAATGATCATCGTCCTCGATTTCGGGGGGCAGTATAACCAACTGATCGCCAGACGGGTCCGCGAGTGCGGTGTTTACGCCGAAGTACACCCATACACGCTCTCACCCGAACGCATCCGCCAGATGCATCCGAAAGGCATCATCTTTACGGGCGGCCCGGACAGCGTCTACCTGCCGGATTCACCCTCCTGCGGAAGCGAACTCTTTGAAATGGGGATCCCCATCCTGGGTATCTGCTACGGATCCCAGCTGATGGCCTACCGGCTCGGCGGCGTGGTCACCACGGCCCCGGTCAGTGAATACGGGCACACCTCCGTCACGGTGGACGATCCCGCAGATGTTCTCTGGAAAGGGATCGCCTCGCCTACCGTCGTGTGGATGAGCCATACCGATTATATCGCGGCCGTCCCTCCCGGTTTCCATGTCACAGCCCACACGGACCGCTGCCCCACTGCAGCCATGTCGTGTCCCGAGAAGAAGTTCTACGCGGTGCAGTTCCATCCGGAGGTGATGCACACGGTCCAGGGCAAGGCCATGATCCGCAGCTTCGTCTATGATGTCTGCGGCTGCAGCGGAGACTGGAAAATGGATTCCTTTGTGGAAAGTTCCATCAGGACTCTCCGTGACAAGATCGGAAACGGAAAAGTACTGTGTGCCCTGAGCGGCGGCGTTGACTCCTCCGTTGCCGCTGTCCTGCTCTCCAAAGCCGTCGGCAGGCAGCTGACCTGCGTTTTCGTTGACCACGGCCTTCTCAGGAAGGACGAGGGAGACCAGGTGGAGGCCGTCTTCGGCCCCAAAGGACCTTACGAGTTGAATTTTATCCGGGTAAACGCAGCCGGAAGATTTTACGAGAAGCTGAAAGGGGCTTCAGAGCCGGAGCAGAAACGCCGGATCATCGGCGAGGAGTTTATCCGTGTCTTCGAGGAGGAAGCACACAAGATCGGCGCTGTTGACTATCTTGTCCAGGGAACGATCTATCCGGACGTGATCGAATCGGGCCTCGGCAAGTCAGCCGTGATCAAGTCTCACCACAACGTCGGCGGCCTCCCGGATATCGTGGACTTTAAGGAGATCATTGAACCGCTGCGAATGCTTTTCAAGGATGAAGTGCGCGCCGCCGGCCTGGAACTGGGCCTGCCCTCCTCCCTCGTTATGAGGCAGCCGTTCCCCGGCCCCGGCCTGGGCGTCCGCATCGTCGGCGAAGTGACCGCTGAAAAGGTCCGCATCGTACAGGAAGCTGACGCGATCTTCCGCGAGGAGATCGCGGCCGCCGGCCTTGAAAGAGGGCTCGGCCAGTATTTTGCCGCCCTGAGCAACATGCGCTCCGTGGGTGTCATGGGCGACTTCCGCACCTACGATTATGCGGTTGTCCTTCGCTGCGTCAACACCTCAGACTTCATGACGGCGGATGCCGCGCAGCTTCCCTGGGAAGTGCTGTCCAAAGTGACCAGCCGGATCGTCAACGAGGTGAAGGGAGTCAATCGTGTCCTCTATGACTGCACCGGCAAGCCGCCGGCAACCATAGAGCTGGAGTAAGTGCGAAGCACACGAGCCGGGCGCCGAAGGCGGCCGGCGCGCGGTTCGCCCGGAGTTTCGGACGGCCGGCTCGCGGTTCGCAAGCAGCGCCCGCTTGCTGATCTTAACGCAAAAGCAGACACATTTGGCCGTTCACCAAAGTGTGTCTGCTTTTTTAACTTGTGTTTTACCTCCCGAAGCCTTTTTTCATCGGCTAAAGCGGATGAAATGGAACAAAAATCTTTGTTTCGTCGGCTATCTCACCTGCTTTTCCAGGCTGTAACCCCTCAGAACAAGTCATTTTTACGGCCAGATTCTTCAAACCTTTCTTTGCAGCTGCTTTCTCACTCTCCCAGGCACCCGCAAGGCAAGAAAACGCCTCCTTTTGAGCAGACGAAATTACCGAAAATGCTGTTTGCATCAGCAAAAGCCGACATTTTAGTCTGCTGGCGCGCACCGATGACATTCCTGAATAATTAAGGCTTGTAAGTAAGAACTGGCTGTGCTATAATTCACACATTGATTATATCAACATTTCTTTTTGCATGTCAACTTTATCCCATCTGAAAGGAAGTCGAGAAAATGGACAACTCTGTTCAGGACAAACTCAAAAAAAGAAGACAATACCTGGAAAGCCTGAGGCGTATTGTTATTCAGAGAAATGCCGGTGCGCCGGAGGGTTCTCTCCGGATCAGCCGCAGCCATAACCGCATACAGTATTATCACAGGGTCTGTGAATCTGACAAGAACGGAAAATACATATTAAACCAGGACAGGGACCTGGTCAGACAACTGGCGCAGAAAAGCTACGATGAAAAAATCCTGGTCTTTATTCAGGAGGAATTAAAGGCGATCAGTGCCTATGAAAAGTATTTTCCGAAAATCCCGGTTGAAGAATTTTTTGGTACTCTCCCGGAAGAAAGAAGAGATTTGATCGAACCGGTCGTCGAGACAGATGAAATGTTTCTGGCCAGATGGCAGGACGTGCCATACAAACGAAAAGATTTCCCCCTGGACTCCCCGGAGCTTTATACCGACCGGGATGAACGCGTCCGCTCAAAGTCCGAGGTGATCATCGCGAACATACTCCTGCAGGAAGGCATCCCCTACCGGTATGAGTATCCGGTAAAGCTGAAAGGCCTCGGCTATGTCCATCCCGACTTTACCGTTCTCAATATCCGCCTCAGAAAAGAAATGTACTGGGAACATCTGGGCATGATGGATGATCCGGGCTACTGCCGCAAAGCCATCCGAAAAATAAACACCTATATACGAAATGGAATTCTGCCGGGTTCAAACCTCATCCTGTCCGCCGAAACCAGCGCCCAGCCTCTCAATGTCCGGGATATCCGGGTCCTCATTCACCGATACCTCACCTGAATGATCACCGCTTCCATCCCATCAGCCTGCGAAGCGGAAAGAATACCAGTCCGAACGTCACCAGACTGATCACAAATGAGATCGCGAGGTTAAGTGCCACACTCAGCAAAACCATCATCAGCGGCTCTCCCGCAGCCGCGGTGATCTTAAATGTCTTGCGGATGATAAAGCTCAGGACGCCCCAGTGGACCAGGATGACCCCGTAGCTGTAACGGCTCAGGAAAGAAACGAAGGATGCCAGCGGCCCGGGCAGGCTCCTGATCAGGTTAAGGAGGGCAAAGACTCCCATTGCCAGAAACAGGGAAGGCACTGCCTGGTTGCAGCAGTATTCCGAGAGAAAGGCTTTGTCCGCGCCGCGAAGGATCACCCACATGATATAGGCGGCGCCGCAGGCACCGGCCGCGATCAGGACAATGGTCCATTTGCGGCTGCTCCCGGCCGCGATCCAATATCCGAGGATCGAGATGGCCAGCCAGTCTCCGATCTCCATCCGGATGGCCAGCGTATTGCCGGCCAGGGCGGCGCCGAAACGGACCGTAAGGTAAAGCAGGAGCAGAAAAGCAACTGAGTCCAGTGCTCTTCCGTCCAGGTTCTTTAAGAACAGCCGCAAGACAGGTGCTGTCAAGTAAAGGCTGATGAGGATATACAACAGCCAGTAATGCGGCGATTCCGGGGTGTTTCCGGTCACGAGGGCTGAAGTGATATAGGTGGAGACCCGCCCGTGGCTGGCTCCGTTTAAAAGGACATCCGCCCAGACAAAACCGATATAGAAAACGACCATGGGCAGGACCATGGAAAAGAAGCGCTTCCTGAAAAAGGTGGAAGTGCTTTCGTTTGTGTAACGATAGAGCAGGGCTCCGCTAAGCATAACGTAGAGCGAGTTGCAGATCATCGGAAAGACCCACATGGCATTCCAGAAGGGACCAGAAAGGCCTGAAGAAGCCATCTCCGTCTGAACGGTATGTGTCAGGACTACGCCGATGGCCGCCAGGATCCTTAACAGGTCCAGGGAAGGCATTCGCACGGCGCCTCCTGCACGGCTGAGGCTGCGTTGTCTGTTCATGGTTCTCTCCTTTCTCATACAGTCCCATCTTAACATCAATCCTGCCAAAAAACAAAAAACATATAAAAAGAGGATCACCCGTATGGATGATCCCCTCAGCGGCAATCATATAAGCCAATATAAAAATCACACGGTACTGAAAATACCTGATTTCCCGACAGCCTTCTCCAGTGCGAACAGCAGGATCAGTCCGATCACGCCGCAGGAGATCACTTCTCCGATGCCGACGGTAAACATCATCATCGGAATGGGAAGATTGATCCCGTAACCGAAGCGGAGCACCAGGGGAACGATCACCGTATTGGATACGATCGGGGGGACCGGCACCAGATAACGGTTCTTCCGGAGCATCCATGAAAAGACGGCTCCGATCAGCGTCGCCAGGCTTCCGAAGATGATGTCGGGAAGAATGGCTCCTCCAAGGATGTTGCCGACCAGGCATCCCACGAACAGCCCCGGTATGGCGGCGGGCGTGAAGAACGGCAGAATGGTCAGCGCTTCAGAGACGCGCACCTGGATCTCCCCGAAGGAGATCGGCGCAAAGACCATGGTCAGCACAACGTAGACAGCAGCGATCGCTGCGGCCTGCACCAGCAGTTTCGTGTTTTTGCTACTCATATTCAGTTCTCTCCTTTAGTTTTGTTTTACGTGAGGAAGGTCTCGAACTCACGGTGTTATTATCTGCCGTCCGCAGCATGGACGCAGACTTTGAGAGCATAGCACTTTCTCTCCTGCAAAGCAACCTTTATTTCAGATATAAAGATCTATGTCCACACTCAGCCGGTCTTTCCTGGTCCTGCCCGTCTCTCCGGCAAAAATGAATTTTCCCGATCCTCGCACGGAGATCACATCGCCGGTGTGAAGCTCCCGACCGCTCCGGACGGCATTCAGGCCGTTCACAAAGACTCTTCCTTCCCGGATAAGAGCCTGGGCCTTTTCTCTGGGCATATTGAAGCACCGGGCGATCACCGCGTCGAGCCGGCTGCTGCTGACATTGAGGCTTCTTCGCTGGGTGCGCGGCCTTAAATTTTCGGGGAGATCCGCCCCCCTCTCCACATGCATGTTTGTGCGGCGCACCGTGATCAGGTTTCGGGCGATATACTCCGCGATATCCTCATGAACAAAGGCCGCACACTCCCCATCCTGCACGATCAGGTCTCCGATCTTTGACCTTTCCAGTCCCAGTCCCAGGATCGATCCGAGAAAATCCCGGTGGGTCAGTGCCTCGGCAAATTTCGCGTTTACCGGAGTGATCAGCAGCATCTCGATGGGAAACGGCTGTTCGTAGCCGCAAAGCTGTTCCGAACCGAACCGGACCATGCACCGCTCCGCTCCCTCTATGCCCCCGAAGGCCTCCGGCCCTGCATAGGAAAGCTCCTGTTTCATCGCCATGAAGACGCCAAGCTGGGCCATATCCAGAAAATCCGTAAAAGTATACCGGCTTTCAGCGTAGGCGCGCTCCGCCAGTTCCCTGAGGCGTTTCTCCATAAAAACCTCCGTAAAGAGCAAAGATGACAGAGAACCTCGTCCCTGTCATCTTTCTCCCGTTTTACAATACCTTTGAAAGGAAATCCACCAGGCGCTGGTTCTTCGGGTTGGAGAAGAATTCCGCCGGTTTTTCATCCTCCTTGATCACGCCCTCGTCTATGAACATCGCCCTTGTCGCCACCTCGCGCGCAAAGCCCATCTCATGAGTCACGATGATCATGGTCATTCCGGTCTGCGCCAGCTCCCGCATGATCTCAAGCACCTCCCCGACCATCTCGGGGTCCAGGGCGGAAGTCGGCTCGTCAAAGAGCATGACATCCGGCTCCATGGCCATTGCTCTCGCGATCGCGATGCGCTGCTGCTGGCCGCCCGAAAGCATGGCGGGATAATCGTCCGCTTTTTCGGGAAGTCCGACCCTGTCCAGCAGGAAACGGGCTTTTTCCACCGCCTGCTGCTTTGAAAGGATATGCAGCTTCACCGGTGCCAGGGTGATGTTTTCCAGGATCGTCAGGTGCGGGAACAGGTTGAACTGCTGAAACACCATGCCGACCTTTCTTCTGAAACGGTTGATATCGACTCCCGGAGCCGTGATATCGGTCCCTTCGAAGAGGATCCTGCCGCCGGTAGGCTCCTCCAGCAGATTCAGGGAACGCAGGAAAGTGGATTTACCGCATCCGGAGGGACCGACGATCGCTGTCACATCCCCCTTTCGGAACTGTGTGGTGATGCCCCGGAGCACATGATTGTCGGCAAAGCTTTTTTCCAGTCCCTGTATGTCAAATAAGATCTGGCGTTCATCTGCGCTCATTGCTGCGAAGCCTCCTTTCCAGAATCCCGAAGAGCCACGTCAGCAGCATGACGAACACCAGATAGATCAGGGCCGTCATGATGAGCGGAAGGAAATAGTCATACGTCTGGGAGCTGATCAGTGTGGATCCGTAGGTCAGATCCTTCAGGCTGATCGCCATACAGATGGATGTTTCCTTCAGCAGCACGATAAACTCATTCGTCAGTGCCGGAAGTACGTTCTTGAATGCCTGCGGGATAATGATATACCACATGGATGCGCGGTATGAAAGTCCAAGGCTCCTGCCAGCTTCCATCTGTCCGGGGTTGATGGACATAATGCCCGAACGGACGATCTCCGCCACATAGGCGGCTGAGTTGAGACCGAAAGCGATAAATGCCGAGAGCAGCGGCTTGTTGACCGAGCTGAAAATGATAAAGTACACGATCATCAGCTGAACCGTGGTCGGGGTTCCCCTGATCACCGTCAGGTAGACCTTGCAGACAGCGTTCAGGATCTTAAGATGACCGGTCTTGTCATAGGTGGAGCGGATGACAGCGATCACGAAACCCAGGAGGATGCCGATCGCGGCGGCTACCACCGTGATCAGCAGCGTGGTCCCCAGACCCCTGACCATATATTTCCAGCGGTCCTGCTCCAGGAAATTCAGTTTCAGCCGTTCTGTTAAAGAAAGGGACATGCGTATCTCCTTTTATTGCCCGGATCACTTGCGGACGATGATCACCTGTGTTGCGGTTGTGTAGGGATCCGTGAAATCAATGTTCTTTAAACGGTCCTCGGTAATGGTCATTCCGGCTACGCCGATGTCAGCCTTGCCGGCCTGTACGGCATTGATGATGGAAGCGAATTCCATGTCAACGATCTCAAGTTCATAGCCGAGCGCATCGCAAACAGCCTGGGCCATGTCAGCGTCGATGCCGACGATCTTGTCGCCCTCATAATACTCATAGGGCTCAAAAGCAGCGTTGGTCGCCATGACGAGCTTGCCGTTGGAGCGGTCAACACCTTCCGGAGACTCATAGGGGAACTGGCCCTTGGTGTCATCGCCGATGTAGTTGGCGATAATGTTGTCAAGCACACCCGTATCCTTCAGCTCAGCGAGAACCGTATTGATCTTCTCGGTCAGCTCGGTGTTGCTCTTATCCACGCAGATCGCATACTCTTCAACCGCGAACTCTTCATCCAGGATAGCCAGGTCATCGTTGGCCTCAACAAACTTGTTGGCCGGCTCGGAGTCAATGATCACACAGTCGACCTTGCCCTGCTTAAGAGCCATGATGGCCTGAGCGCCTTTGCTGAAGCGCTCTACGCTGGTTCCGGCCTCGTCGCCTTCATAGTCAGATGCATAAATATCACCTGTGGTGCCCATCTGGACGCCGATCTTCTTTCCGGCCAGATCATCGACAGAGCTGATGCCGCTGCTGTTCTCCTCGCCGAAAGCCATACATCCCATGGAAACAGTCATAACGGCCGCGATGGTCATTGCGATTCCTTTTTTCATCATAATCGTTTTCCTCCTGTTGACGGATGAATACCACAGGCTTTTCCTTGAGTGCAGCCCGCGATCTCATCAAACAATGAATATTTATACATACAGCACACATTATAACACGGTTTTTTAAAAAAGCAACGCCGGGCGCTTCTTATACGAACGGATTCCAGAAGCGTCCCCCGTTCAGATGATTCAGGACAAGCGCCGCCGCCAGGAGAAGGATCCCTAATCCGACCGCCGCAAAATCCCCTGCCCTGAAGGGCCTTCCCATATACCATGTCCGCTTTTTGTGCTTTCCGAAGCCTCTCAGTTCCATGGCATTTGAGATCACCTCGATCCGGTCCATGCTCGAAAGGATCAGCGGAACCAGGATCGCCGCGGCAGCGCGCAGCCGCTTAATGAGGGACTCCTTTCTGCTCATCTCGATCCCCCTGGCCTGCTGCGCCTGGGAGATCTCGTGGTACTGCATCTGAATGTCCGGGATGTACCGCAGGGCCAGCGCGACCGCATAGGCGATGCTGTAGGGCACGCCGATCCGGTTGAGCGAAGCGGCAAACTCACTGGGGTTAGTCGTACAGACAAACAGCAGGACGATCGGGATCGTGGACAGATACTTCAGCACCAGGTTCAGATGATACAGCAGCTGCTCCTGCGTGACCACATACCGTCCGGTGATCGTAAACAGCACATGCTTCGTCCCGTAGATCTGCACTCCATGCTGCGGGGAGAAAAGAAAGATCAGGAGATTGTTAAGGACCATGATCACGACGGTAAACGTCAGTATGAAGGATACATCCCTCAGCCTGATCTTTGACACCGCAAAGAGCATGAAGCTCAGCACGGGAAGCACGATGAGCATCCTGGTGTCGTAGGTCGACATGGCCGCAAAGCTCCATAAAAGCAGGCATACCAGCTTCGCCGCTCCCGTCAGCTCATGAATGGGAGACGGGCGGTCTATATAATTGAAGATTCCTTTCATCGTCTCACCTGTGTCCTCTCATAACTGATAAAGTGCTTTGCAAAGGCCTCGGCATCCCCGATCCCGCACATCTTCGCCAGATCGTAGAGGGATGTCTCCTTGAGATTGGCCCTGGCTACCAGTTCAGGATCGGTCAGCACGCCGGCGGACGATCTGTCCGCGATCACTTTCCCGTCATGGAAAACGATGCACCGGTCTGCATATTCCAGCATAAGATGCATGTCGTGGGTGATCATGACGACGGTATAGCCGTTATCTCTCAGGTCTTTCAAAAACTCCATGATCTCGGTGTAGTGACGGTAATCCTGGCCTGCCGTCGGCTCGTCGAGGATGATCATCTCCGGTTCCAGTGCCAGAATGGCCGCGATCGTCACCCTTTTTTTCTGCCCGAAGCTCAGCGCCGAGATCGGCCAGCTGCGGAACGGCCAGAGACCGCAGATCCTGAGGACCTTCTCCACGCGGCGGTTGATCTCTTCCTCGTCAAAGCCCCTCTTCCGGAGTCCAAGCGCCACCTCGTCCCGGATCATGATCTGGGAGATCATCTGATTGGGACTCTGCATCACGTAACCGATATGATCCGCCCTCTCCTTGATGGAAAGACCCATCCAGCCTGCGGATCCGCCAAAACGGATCGTGCCTGAACCGGGCGTTTCAAATCCGCATACCACCTTTGAAAAGGTCGATTTTCCGGCACCGTTCGTACCCACGATTGCCAGCATCTCCCCTTCCCGGATCCGGACCGACACCTTATCCAGTGCCTGCCGGCCGTTTCCGTAAGCAAAGGAGATGTCCTCAGCCTCCAGCATGACGCGGCCCTCCTGCGCGGCTTCGGTCCCGCTTTCATTCCTGAACCAGCTTCTGACCTTTTCCCGGTCTTCCTCCGTCAGGGACAGGGTCCGGATCCCTCCCGGGCATTTTTCCGGGGTGACGCGGACGCCGGCATACTTAAGGGCCGTCAGGTACAGCGGTTCCCGGATGCCGTTCTCCTTGAGCAGCATGCTGCATAAAAGTTCATCGGGCGTCATATCCGCTGTGATCCTGCCTTCATTCATCAGAATGATCCGGTCCACCTTCCGGTGAAGCACATCCTCCAGGCGGTGCTCAATGATCACCACGCCGGCACCGGTCTTTTCGCGGATCTCATCGATCAGCTCGACCGCCACCTTTCCCGTCGCCGGATCAAGATTGGCCAACGGTTCGTCAAACAGCAGCAGGTCGACATCTCCCACCATGACTCCGGCCAGGGAGACCCGCTGCTTCTGCCCGCCCGAAAGAGCTCCCGGGGCGTTCGAAAGGTGGGTCCCGATCCCGACCAGATCGGCGGTCCGTTTGACCAGCTGGTGAAGGTCGGGTTCGCCCAGACAGTCATTCTCCGGTGCGAACGCAATATCCTCCGCCACGGTCAGTCCGATAAACTGCGCATCCGAATCCTGCAGCACAGTGCCCACCGTCCTCGAGATCTCAAACAGGCTCATCTGTGATGTTTCTTTTCCCTTGATCTTGCAGCTGCCGGTCATCTCTCCCCTGTAAGAAAACGGGATGAGGCCGTTGATGCAGCTGGCCAGCGTCGATTTTCCGCATCCGGACGGGCCTGCGATCAGGATCTTCTCTCCTTTGTACATCTTCAGGCTGATATCATGCAGCGTCGGCTCCGCCTGCGCTTTATATTTAAATCCGAAGTGAGAAAACTCCAGCAGGAGTTCACGTTCTTTATCCTGAGACATCCGGTTTCGTCCTTTCGTTAACCTGGAGCTGTCCTTTCCGGCATCATCCTGCCGCCCGGACAGCAAAAACGGCGGAAAATCTTCCGCCGTCATGATCATTGTTCTTTCGTCCGCCGGACGCAACGCCTCAGTTATCTTTGGAGAGGCTTCCGCTCTTGGGCCTGGACCCTGCATAGGCTGCGCAAAGGATCGATCCGATAATGGCTGTGGTCACGATATTGGACGCACCGCCGACAAGACCCTGCACAAACACCTTGTTCGCCGGCTCTGCATAGATCAGGATATCCAGCACGGGAGCCACCACTCCCCATGCGAGGACATGGCAGATGATCTGGCATACGTTGAAGCCGATAAAGCCCTTGGAGCCGAACTCCCCGTCAGCCAGTTTCAGTTTCTTGGAGATCAGGCCCATCAGGCATCCGAAGCATGCGGAGGCGATGACCCAGCTCCACCAGATTCCCCAGCCGTAGCTGAAGTCGATCAGGGCGTGCCCGATCAGGCCGATCAGGGCACCGGCAATGGGTCCGAAAAGGGCCGCCATGAATGCCAGCAGACCGTACTGGGTCGAGATGTTCGTATTGGGGACCGGGCTCGGGATCGCGACAAAGCGTCCAAGCACGAAGAACAGCGCGGCGCCGATACCGATGGCAACGATTGTTTTCACAGGTGAATTTTTCATTGTTCTGCTCCTTTCAATGATCAATGAAAACCACAAAATTAACCGGTTATTATAATAGAAAAGGTTTTCGTATCTGTCAAGGCATTGTCTCTGATGCTATAATAAAAATCATCTTCCCGTTATAAAGGAGGCTTTTTATGTCTTACATCCTGGCATTTATCACCAACCCGCTTTTCCTCGCCGGGGCTTTCTCCTGGCTGGCCGCCCAGCTGGTCAAAATGATCATCCAGCTGGCTAAAGGTGCCTCCCTCGACAGACTGCTGACCGGCGGCGGCATGCCCAGTTCCCACACCGCGACCGTATTCGGCCTGATGATCGAGACCGCCTGCCGTTACGGAACGGGCGGCTTCGAATTTCCGATGGCCGTTTTTTTCTCCATCATGGTCATCTACGACGCCCTGAATGTGCGCCGGGTAACCGGTGAGCAGAGCAAAGCGATCAATCGTCTTGTCAGCGAGCGCGCTGCGGGCGGTGACCCTTTCTGGAAAGGCCTTCCAAAATACCCGGAGCTGCTGGGCCACACCCTGCCTGAGGTCCTGGCCGGAGCGGTCGTGGGCACCATCGTCGCCATCCTGGTCAATGTGATCGTCCGGTAAGGCGTATCCTATTCATTTCTTCTCCGTGGCAAGATAACGCGCCGCCTTCAGGATAGCCGTCTGCGTCTTGCCGTCCGCGATCTTTCCGTCCATGACTTCGCCGACCAGATCCTCGAGCGGCACTTCCTTCACATTCAGGAATTCGTCCTCATCCAGGTCCTGCTCTCCGCGGCGAAGCCCTCTGGCCAGATAAAGTGTAATGCGCTCATCGCTGTAGGCCGGCGTCGGATAATAATCCCCAAGGCCGATCCATTCCTCCGCGCTGATCCCGGTCTCCTCTCTCAGCTCACGCATGGCTGCTTCGAGCCGGTCTTCATCCGGTCCGTCCAGCTTGCCGGCCGGGATCTCCGTGATCACTTCATCCATAGGATAGCGGTACTGCCTTTCTACGACCGCTTTTCCGTCTTCGGTGATCGGGATCACCGCCACGGCGCCGACATGGCGGATCAGTTCGCGCGCGGAGCTGTTCCCGTTCGGAAGCTCAACCTCATCGCGCACTACATGAAGCAGCACCCCGTCATATACCTTTCTGGAGGACGTCATTTTCTCCGCAAGCTGTTCCCATTCTGTTTTTGTACTCATTCTGGCTCCTTTTCTTCTGAAGTTTCGGTTTTTTCCAGTATACTCCATCCCCCGGGTTTCGCAAGACCGGTTTCTCCATGCACCGCGCTTTTCTCAGCCTCCAAGGTTTTTCTTTATCAGAGCGTCCTGATGTTGTATAATTTTATACAGCAGCTTGGCGATTCATTTTACCGTGCCTGCACCGGGGAAAGGGTTTAAAATGGCTGATCGGATCATCAAAGGGTATTGGGACTGCCCTCACTGCGGCACCAAGGGAATCGACGGACTGGTGGACATCTGCCCGGGATGCGGTTCCGCCAAGGATAAAAATGTCCGTTACTATATGAAAGCCGTGGAGGAGGTTTCGGACCAGGAGCTTGCCGCAGCCGGCCTCTCGAGGGAGGAAGCGGACGGAAAGCATAAAGAATGGATCTGCGCTTTCTGCGGCAGCCTGAACAATTACAGCGATGAGAAGTGCGTGCACTGCGGTGCGGACAGGGCCGAGAAGGAACAGGACTACGGCGGCAGCACGCAGCAGACCGTCTATATCAAAGATAAGAACGGCCATTTTAAACAGGTCGGGCGCACCGAAGAGGTGCCGAAGGAGACCTATGTAAAGAAGGAGGAGACTCCGATCGTCCCGCAGCGCAGCCGCAGCCCCTTTACGGGAATCCTCCTGGCCGCTGCCGTGATCGTCCTCGCCTTCCTTTTCTGGCCCCACACCGAATCCGAAGCCATCTCCGGATTCAGGTGGCTCCGTCAGGTGACAGTCGAAGAACTGCAGACCTTCTCCGAATCGGGCTGGTCGGTTCCGGCCGAGGCAAGGGTCACGGATTCAAAGACTGAGCTTTCCGGTTACCGGCAGGTGCTTGATCACTACCGCACCGTCTACGTCACCAAATCAAGGGAGGTCATCGACCATTATGAGACCTCTTACGAATATACCGACAACGGCAACGGGACCTTCAGCGAGCATCCGGTGAGCACGCCCGTCTACCGCACAGAATACTACGACGAACCAGAGCAGGAGCCGGTCTACCGCTCCGAGCCGGTCTATCAGACCAAGTATTATTACGACATCGACCGGTGGGTGGAGCTTCAGACCTACGAAACCTCCGGCGACGACCACGATCCCTACTGGAGCAGCGAATATACGCTCTCAGGCAATCAGCGCGATACCCTGCGCTTTGAGGAGTATTACACGATCTACAACGACACCGACATAGAGCGTAACTCCTATGACCGCTGGGCCGGGCAGGAGATCGGAGACGGCATCTATGTGACCCGCAACCGGTTGGGAATGGAGTATTCACGAAAAGAACAATAATCTGACAGAGGGACAGTCCTTTTGCAGTTCAAGAGATGAATAAAATACAACACCCTGTCCAAAGGGGACCTTACCGCAGCGCCGGTACTTGGCGAGAGCGAAGCTCGAGCCTTATGTACCGCTGCGCGAGGTAAGAGCGCGAGCGATCCCCGTGGACAGGGTGTTGTGTTTTATTCAACTTTACCTGGAAGGACTGTCCCCCTGTCAGCATACGCTGACACAGAGCCGTCCCCTGTCATAAAACTGCGATAGCCTCGATCTCACACAGCACATTCTTGGGCAGTGTTTTCACTGCCACGCAGCTGCGGGCCGGAGCTGACGTAAAGTAACGGGCGTAGACTTCATTAAAGGCGGCGAAGTCTCCCATGTCCGCGAGGAAGCAGGTTGTCTTTATGACGGCTTCGGCGTCTGTGCCGCCCGCTTTGAGTACCTGGATGACATTCTTGCAGGACTGCTCTGCCTGCTCTTTAATGCCGCCCTCGACCACTTCACCGGTTGCCGGATCGATCGGGATCTGGCCTGATGTGAACACCATTGAATCGGTTACATATCCCTGGGAATAGGGGCCGATGGCCGCCGGGGCTTTGTCGGTTACAATCTTCTTCATATCTGTACTCTCCTTTCAGGAATTGTTCAAAAAACCATTCTCATTATATTTCTCCCTGCTGGTACTGTCAATTTTCCGGGCCTGCCGGCGTTGACGCTTCCCGGGCACTGCTTTATGATAGGTGATGAACAAAAACTATCGGAGGTTTATCATATGGAACAGAAATTACCGCTTCGAAATGAAATCCCGGGGGAACTGACCTGGCGTCTGGAGGATATTTTCCCGGATACTGCCGCATGGGAAAAGGATCTTGAACAGATGCTCTCCCTGGCGGACGAGATCGCTGCGATGGAGCCGTGCGCTGCCAGCAGCGCCGAAAATCTGCTCAAAACGCTGCGCCTGTTTGAACAGTGCATGCTCAAAACGGACAGGGTCTATGGTTATGCTCACATGAGAAATGACGAGGATACCGGAAATGCCGCCTCCCAGGAACTTTTCATGAGAGCCCAGAAAGCTTATGCGCAGATCGGCGAAAAAACGGCCTGGCTCGAGCCGGCCATCCTGGAGATCCCTGCCGAAACACTTGAACAGTACTTTGAGCAGCAGCCCTCTCTTCACGACTATGATGTCACGATCAGGGAGATCCTCCGCAGGCGGGCGCACTCTCTGGACAGCGCCGGGGAGCGGCTGCTGGCATCCGCTGCCGAGATGAGCATGACCCCGTCCAACGCGTTCAGCATGCTCTCTGACGCTGACATGACCTTCCCCTCCGTGACTGATTCAGACGGAAACGAGATCCCGATCTCCAACGGACGCTTCGTCCCGCTCGAGATGTCACCCGACCGCGATCTTCGCAGAAAGGTTTTTGAAAAATACTACACACGTTTTAACGAGTTCAAAAACACATGGGCCGCTCTCTACGACGGACAGGTCAGGCAGCAGCTGTTCCATGCCAGGGCAAGAAAATATCCCACGGCTTTTGAAGCGGCGGTCGATGCCAACAATGTGGATCCGGCTGTCTGCGACAACCTCATCGCCTCCGTACGCAGCCACATCGGCAGCATGCACCGCTATGTCTCCCTGCGCAAAAAGCTGCTGGGCGTCGATGAACTTCATATGTACGACGTCTATGTTCCCATGCTGCCGGATTATGACAAAAAGGTCTCCTATGAGGAGGCGAAGGAAATCTCCTTAAAGGCCCTCGCACCTCTGGGAGAAGAATATCTGGATATCGTCAGGAAGGCTTACGATGAGCGCTGGATCGATGTGATGGAGAACAAGGGAAAACGCAGCGGCGCCTATTCCTCCGGCGTCTATGATGTCCATCCCTACATGCTGCTCAATTACAGCGACAATCTTGACAGCGTTTTCACGCTGGTTCACGAGATGGGACATTCCATGCATACCTGGTATTCCAATAAGAACCAGTCCCTGCTGAATGCCGATTACAAGATCTTCGTCGCGGAAGTCGCTTCCACCACCAACGAGATCCTGCTGCTGGAATATCTGTACAAAAATGCCTCCTCCCGTGAGGAGAAGGCTTATCTGGTCAATCACTATCTTGAAAGCTTCAAGGGAACTCTCTTTCGGCAGACCATGTTTGAGGAATTCGAGCGCAGCACCAATGAGATGGCTCAGAAGGGGATCCCGCTCACCGCGCAGACGCTGTGCGATACGTACCTCCGGCTCAATAAAGATTACTTCGGCCCCGATATGGTCTCCGATCCGCTGATCGCCAATGAATGGTCCCGGATCCCGCATTTTTACTACAACTTCTACGTTTACCAGTATGCGACCAGCTTCGCGGCTTCCGTGGCGATCGCCCACCGTATCCTGGAACAGGGAGAAGCCGCGGTGAAGCCGTACCTGGAATTCTTAAGCAGCGGCTGCACGAAGGATCCCGTCAGCCTCTTAAAGATCGCCGGCGTCGATCTTTCCACCCCGGCTCCGATCGATGAAGCTCTTAAGGTATTTGACGAATCCATCACAAGGATGGAGGAGCTGACCGGCCTTAAATGACCGGCCTCCTGCGCAGATCCGGCCGCTATGGTCTCACCGCATCCGTGACTCCTTCGCTGAAGGAGGGATGCGGCCGGATCACGCTGCCCATCTGCTCCAGAGTATTTCCGAGGGCGATCGCCTGTGAGAACTCACTGATCAGGTCGGACGCGCCCTCGCACATCATCTGGGCTCCCAGGACCTTACCGCTCTCCTTCTCATAGACCACCCGGATATAACCTCTGTCCTGTCCGGCGATGACACTTCTTCCGTTGGAGGTCATCAGGGCCTTCCGGCTGGCCGCCTCGATCCCGGCCGCCTTCGCCTCGTCCAGCGTCATTCCAACACTGGCGATCTCCGGCTCCGTGTAGATGCAGGAAGGAACAAGGTCCGCCCTCACCGGCATCGGAAGATGGTTCATATGTGCAAGCGCATTCCTTCCCTGCGCTGTGGCGGCATGGGCCAGCATGATGCGGCCTGTCACGTCGCCGATCGCGTAGACGTTCTCAAGGCTGGTTTGGCCAAATTCGTCCGTCAGGACTCTGCCGCGCTCCATTTCTACACTGACCCCTTCTGCGAACAGTCCTTCCGTAAACGGGCGCCGTCCCGTACAGACCAGGATATTCTCAGCCTTCGCAAAAAGATCATTCTCCTTCTCCCGATAAGCACAGACAAGCTTTCCGTCCTCATCCCGGCGGATCTCACTCACCGAGGCTGATGTGTGGATATCCACATCCAGCTTTTTAAGCAGCATCCGAAGGCTCTGTGAGATCTCCCTGTCCATGTTGGCCAGGATCCTCGGCAGCGCTTCGATCACCGTCACCTTAGTGCCCAGGCTTCCGTAAAGAAAAGCAAATTCCATACCGATCACACCGCCGCCTATGATCAGGAGCTCCCCGGGAATCTTATCACGCTTCTCCAGAAGCTCATCACTGGTCAGCACACCGGGAAGATCCAGCCCCGGGATGGGCGGCCTTGAGACAACGGATCCCGTGGCGATCAGGATATATTCTGTCTCAAGCAGCTTCTCTTCGCCATTCTCCGCGGCGGTCACCAGTACATGGTGGGCGTCCGTGATCATACCGGTCCCGGAAAGCACAGTGACCTTCTGCTGCTTCATCATCGCCCCGATCCCGTCTCTTAACCGCCCGGTCACTTCATCCTTATACCGGTGCATCTTCTCCGGATCGACACCGACGGTCGAAACACTGATGCCGCACCGGTCCGCTTCCTTCAGCTGCCGGCAGAGTGCAGCGCTGTGAAGGAGTGCCTTCGTCGGGATGCATCCGTGATTTAAGCATGTCCCGCCCAGCGCGCTTTTCTCGACGAGCGCTGTCTTCATATGGTATACCCGGGCCGCTTCCAGGGCAGCTTCATATCCGCCCGGGCCGGCACCGATCACGACAAGATCATATTCTCTCATTGTTCATCACTTCCCGCAGCTGTCTGCGGGCCTCTCTGCATTATTTTATTCTGAAGACCCGGCCGGCGGATCACTTCTGAAGCTCCTCCCGGATCAGATTTAAAATATCTTCACTCATCTTTGCCTGAAGCACCTCCGTCCCCGCATTGGACCGGAGCGCTTTTTCCATGTCACTCTCCCCGTAGCGGCAGCCCTCGAGAGCGGATCCGATCCGGAGGATATGCTCCTGGTCCATCGCATCGGACCAGCATGCGGCGCTTCGGATGATCCCTCCCTCGACCTGCAGCTCCAGCTCGGCTCCGCCCCAGTCAAAGCGTCTTTCCATCCGGTGAGTAAACGGGATCTTCCGGCCGAAGGTCCAGTCCCAGGAGGCAAAGAGCGACGTGTCCGACCGGATCTGTTCCGCGTCAAGCCGCTCTTTTTCAAAGGGCTGCACCTTCCCGCCGTACACCTTTCCGAATGTCTCCTCCATTGCTCCGGCCAGGCGGCCGACCGTCGCCTCCTCACTCAGTTCCCTTAAATTGACCACTCGGGAACGGACCGACGAGACGGCTTTGCTTTTCAGTTTATCAGCCGAAACATTCAG
Source organism: Lachnospiraceae bacterium UBA4348 (assembly GCA_002394165.1). Classification (GTDB taxonomy): domain Bacteria; phylum Bacillota; class Clostridia; order Lachnospirales; family Lachnospiraceae; genus Merdiplasma. Next base: position 45,914 of record DGTA01000093.1, read on the forward strand.
GTATCTTCCCAGAAGGTCCTTATCCACGTCCACCATGAGCGTCCCGTGGTGACAGGCGTAATCCCCGCTCTCGTAAAAAGCGTTTCCGGAAAACTTCCGTTCCCCGGCTGTGAGATCGTTCCTTCCGCTTTTTACGGCATCGATCCCAAGCAGCCTCACGGCTTCAAGGATCACATCCAGCTGACGTGAGATATCATAGTCTTCCTTCCTGGCAATAAAGGAAAAGTTCAGGTTTCCGAGATCGTGGAAAACAGCTCCGCCGCCCGAGAGGCGCCTTACCAGGGTCCCCCCGTCCGCCTTCAGCTGCCTTACCCGGCACTCTTTCCAGGCATTCTGGTTTCGCCCGATCACCACAGTCTTTTTATTCTGCCACAGATACAGGATCACTTCTCCCTCCCCGGGGCAGAAAGTAAGAAACTTTTCCAGTGCCAGGTTGGCACATGGAAAAGTCTCTTCGGTTCTGATCAGACTAAGCTTCAAACTCATAACGGATCACCGGATTGCGCGCAGCCCCGACCTCGTCGAGCCTGCCGACCGTTGTGTGAAGCGGCAGCTGGTGCATCTTCTCAGGATCGGCATACGCTGCGGCATGAATATCCCTCAGAAGCTGGACGGCCTCATCGAGTGTCTCCTTTGTCTCTGTCTCGGTGGGTTCCACCATGAGCGCCTCATGGACGATCAGCGGGAAGTACATGGTAGGCGGATGGATACCGTGATCAAGCATCGCTTTCGCGACATCGAGCGCCGAAACACCGATCTCATGCTTCATCTTCTCCAGGCTCATGACAAACTCGTGCATGCACACCGTATCATAAGCCATCGGATAAAGGTCAGCGAGCTTTGTCTTCATGTAATTGGCATTCAGGACCGCACCTTTTGCAGCCTCCGGTACGCCCTCAGCACCGATGGAGATCAGGTAGGCATACGCTTTTACCGCCACCAGGAAGTTTCCGCTAAAAGAGCGGACTGCGCCGATGCTCATCGGATCATCTGTATCCGGAAGGAATGGCCGCAGAAATTCCTTGCAGCCGCTCGGTCCGCTTCCCGGTCCGCCGCCGCCGTGGGGCGTGGCAAAGGTCTTGTGGAGATTAAGATGAACAACGTCAAAGCCCATATCGCCGGGCCTTGCGATGCCCATGACCGCATTCAGGTTTGCCCCGTCATAATAGCAGAGTCCCCCGGCTTCATGGACGATCCCGGTGATCTCCAGGATATTCGGATCAAACAGTCCCACCGTATTGGGATTGGTGAGCATCAGTCCGGCTGTGTCTTCCCCGACAGCCGCCTTAAGAGCAGCAAGATCCACGCATCCGTTTTCATCGGACGGAATACTGACCACCTCAAACCCGGCCATGGAAGCGCTGGCAGGATTAGTGCCGTGGGCAGAATCTGGAACGATGATCTTTGTCCTCTTCAGATCGCCTTTTGAGCGATGATAGGCTTTGATCAGCAGAAGGCCCGTAAATTCGCCGTGGGCACCGGCTGCAGGCTGGAGAGTCATCGCATCCATTCCGGTGATCTCGCACAGGTATTTCTTCAGCTCATCGGCAAGCTTTATGCAGCCTTTCTTCGTCTCATCATCCTGAAGCGGATGGATCTTCGTAAACCCGGGAAGTGCAGCCGCATCCTCATTCACGGCAGGGTTGTATTTCATTGTACACGAGCCGAGGGGATAAAATCCGTCATTGACGCCGTGGGCATTTCTCGCCAGTTCAGAGTAATGGCGGTCCACTTCCACCTCCGGCAGAGAGGGCAGCCGAAGCTGGCGGCTCCTCATTTTTCCGGAGAGCCTGACCTCAGGCACATCGCACGAAGGCAGGTACTGAGTGGAAGCTCCGGCTCCCTGTGTGCTTCTTTCAAAGATCAGTTTCATGACCCAAGCACCTCCTTTACGATCGCAGCCGTCTCGTCCAGCTCTTCTTTTGTATTCATCTCGGTGGCGCACCAGAGGATCTTTCCGTCTCCGAGCGGAAGTCCGCCGAGGATCCCGTTTCCGGAAAGTGCCTTCAGGATCTCGTCCGTTTTAGGGCCTTCCGTGACGAATTCATGGAAAAACTCTTTCTCATAGGTGCGTTTAAGGCCGGCTTCCTCCAGCCTCTCAAGCAGGTAATGGGCTTTTGACGTGCACTGGACAGCCGCTTTTTCGAGACCCTCCGGTCCCATGGCCGCCATGTAGGCGGAAGCCCTGAGTGCACACAGCGCTTCGTTCGAGCAGATATTGGAGGAGGCTTTTTCGCGGCGGATATGCTGCTCCCTGGCCTGAAGAGTCAGGACATAAGCCCTCTTCCCGTTACAGTCCACCGTCTGTCCCACGATCCTTCCCGGGAGACGGCGCATCATCTTCGCGGTCGATGCCATAAATCCAAGGTACGGTCCGCCGTTTGAGAGCGGGATGCCAAGAGGCTGGCCCTCTCCCACAGCGATGTCGGCTCCGTACTCGCCGGGCGTCTCCAGAACAGCCAGCGAGATCGGGTTGCAGCTGACGACCACTTTGGCGCCGGCCTCATGGACGAGGCTGACCGCACTGTCCATATCCTCCAGGATCCCGAAATAGTTCGGGTGCTGGATGAGAAGACATGAGACATCCGGTCCCAGCATTTCTTTCAGCGCGTCCAGATCCGTGGCGCCATCCTTTTCGGGCACCATGGTCACTTCCACATCACGTCCGAAGCTGTATGTACGGACGACCTTAACCGTTTTGGGATCGACGGCCGAAGAAACCAGGATGCGGCTTCTTTTTCTGTCCCGGCACATCTCACAGCCCTCGGCGGCCGCCACAGCGCCGTCATAGACGCTCGCATTCGAAGCATCCATTCCGGTCAGTTCACAGATATCGGTCTGGTATTCAAAAATGGACTGAAGCACGCCCTGGCTGATCTCAGCCTGGTACGGCGTATAGGCTGTCCGGAAAGTTTCCTTGCCGGCGATCTCGCCGACGATGGAAGGAATGTAGTGATTGTAAGCGCCCGCACCGCGCAGGATATGGCGGTAGACCGTATTCATTCCGGCCAGGTCCTCCATATGGCGGATCACTTCCATCTCCGACATTCCCTCAGGCAGAGCAAGCTTGTCTTTCAGCAGTACTGTTTCCGGCACATCCCTGTAAAGATCATTAAAACCTTTTAAACCACACTCCCGGAGCATTTCCTCCTGCTGCCGGGATGTATTCGGCACATAGCTGCCCATTTACTCACCTCCAGGATCTCACATCATTCAGTTATTTTCCTGAACAAAAGCCTCATAGGCCTCCGCGTCCATCAGCTCTTCCTGCTCTGAGATATCGGTCACTTTTACGAACCAGGCCTCATAGGGGGATTCGTTCATCATCTGGGGTTCATCCGCGAGGATCTCGTTCACCTCGGAAACTGTGCCGCTCACCGGAGAGATCACGTCGGAGACTGCCTTTACAGACTCGACATCTGCGAACGGCTCTCCCATCGCCACGTCATCCCCTTCCTGCGGAAGGTTGACAAATACGAGGTCTCCCAGTTCACTCTGAGCGTAATCCGTGATGCCGATATACGCCGTAGTCTCATCCTCAAAACGGATCCATTCATGTGTCTTGCTGTACTTAAGTTCTTTCGGAAAAATCATTTCCTGGTCTCCTTTCAATTATGTGTTCTTTTATAAAACGGCATCTTTACGGTGCAGACCGCCACCCGGCGGCCTCTCACTTCCACTTCAAGCGCGGTGCCCGGCGCCGCGGCTTCCTGATCGATCATGGCCATGGCCACCGCTTTTTCAAGGTAGGGACAGAACGTGCCGGAGGTCGTTGTCCCGACCTTTTTTTCACCGAGATAAACATCCTGGTGTTCGCGCACGATCCCTCTGCCGGTCACTTCCAGGCCGACTCTTTTCCTGGCCGGTACTCCCTGAGCGGCCAGTGCCTCCTTTCCGATGAAAGCTTCCTTGTCCTTTTTCACGAAAAATCCAAGTCCCGCCTCAACGGGAGTGATGGCATCGCTCAGTTCATGCCCGTACAACGGCATGGAAGCTTCCAGGCGCAGCGTATCGCGCGCTCCCAGGCCGCAGGGGATCAGGCCGTCATCTTTGCCGGTCTCGAGCAGAAGCCGCCACAGGGCCGGGCCATTGTCCGCGTCGAGATACAGCTCGAACCCGTCCTCACCGGTATAGCCGGTCCTGGATACGATGCAGTTAAAGCCGCCTACTTCTCTGTCAAAGAGAGCTGTGTAGTACTGCTCCGGAATGTTCTCCGGATCAGTCAGCTTTTCAAGGATCCTTAAAGCGTTCGGTCCCTGCAGCGCCAGCTGTGCATATCTGTCCGATACGTCCTCCGCCGTGACCTCCCCGGACAGGTTATCCCTGATCCAGGCGAAATCCTTATCCTTATTCGATGCATTTACCACGATAAAATAATCGTTGTCGTGCACCTTGTATACGATCAGGTCGTCCACGGTCGTTCCGTTGGGATAGCACATGGGGCTGTACCTGGCCTGCCCATCCTTCATCACGGTATAGTCGTTGGTCAGCAGGTTGTTCAGGTTCCTGACCGCATCCTTCCCCTTCAGCGTTATCTCCCCCATATGAGAGACATCAAAAAGACCGCAGGCGGTGCGCACCGCCATATGCTCCTTTATCACGCCTGTCTGGTACTGAACCGGCAGGCAGTACCCGCCAAACTCCACCATTTTGCCTCCGCCTTTTACATGTTCCTCGTAAAGCGGGGTTCTTCGAACCTCCATTACTCTCTCCTCCTTACAGTTACATTTTAACCGGCTCCGGCCGGTCTGTCCTCTTTAAGAACATTCTGCTCAGAAAGCCTTTTTGGCTTCCTCCAGCACTTCGATCACCTTGTCGCACCAGGCATCGAACTCGGGATCTTCGCGCTGGCATTCCTTCGGATGATCCAGGATATAATTGAGCGCGATCCTGATCCCCCTATGCAGCGGAACGGTGGTCCGCATCGCCGGAACGGCTCTCTTAAGCTTGCTGTTGTCGAACACAACGCTGTTCGACTTGTCTCCGATCAGGGATCCGGTCAGATCATATCCAAGCTTATCGGAAGCGGCCGCCAGGAACTGTGAGGAAACATGATACGCGTTCAGCTCCACTCCGAGTGCGTCGGCGATGGTCTCGTAGATCTGATTCCAGGTGAGAGACTCGTCACCGGTGATCTGGAACGCCTCGCCGATCGCGCTGCGGTTGCACATCAGGCCGATATACCCGGTGGCGAAATCCTCATTGAAAGTCATGGTCCACAGTGACGTGCCGTCTCCCTGGATGATGACCGGTTTTCCCTCCATCATGCGGCGGATCACCTGCCAGCTTCCGTTTTTACCGTGGACTCCCAGGGGGATGCTCCGCTCGTCATAGGTATGGCTGGGCCGTACGATGGTGACGGGGAACCCTTCCTCGCAGTATTTTTCCATGAGGAATTTCTCGCACTCTATCTTATTCCTGGAATACTCCCAGTAGGGATTGGCCAGGCTGGTCCCCTCGGTGATCACATGATCCGCGCACGGTTTGTGGTAAGCTGATGCAGAGCTGATATAGATGTACTGTCTGGTCTTGTCTTTGAAGAGACGATAATCGCGCTCCACGTCCTCCCTGACAAAGCCGATGAACTCACAGACGCAGTCAAAGACCATGTCCTTTACCGCTTCCGCCGCAGCCGCCTCATCATGAATGTCCGCCGTGATCTGGTGCACCCCGGCCGGCGTCGCCTCCGGACGGCTGCCCCGGTTGAGAAGCCACACTTCCCACATAGGATCTGCTGCCAGTTTCCTTACGATCGCACTGCTGATCGTGCCTGTCCCGCCAATAAATAAAGCCCTCATTTTTCACTCCTCTTAACTTTCCGTAAAACTGATCTCATTGGAGCCGTCGCCGATCTGGTCAAGGTACTCATCGCACTGAATGACCCGCAGCACTTCGCCCTTCTCCGGAATATTTTCTGTCACTCGAAGCGTCCCGGCATCTACATACTCTGTTTCCAGAAGGCCATCGTCAACCTGCACTTTCGAATGCTCGTTGAAGTTGCTTCCCTTCACAGTCAGCACATCGCCTTCTACCGAAAAGGAATCCACCCGGACCGGGTCAAGGCCGAAACTGAGTTTCGAAGCCGGATAAGTCTCCACCCCGTTTTCATCCTCTGCAAGAGGGATCTCATCCTCAAAATCCTTGAAAATGAATCCATCTCCATACAGCATATCATACTCCAGCAGTTTCAGATACTCTTCATATTCTTCTGTGTCATCAAACCGCCGATGGAACCGCGGCATGATCCCTTCCCTGATCCCGGCGATCGAAAGGACTTTTGTCCCCAAGTTCTCCGCCTTCAGGTTGCCGCCGTCCGTCTCCAGGCCGGGCGTTGTCCAGATCACATACTCTGTATCGTACAGATCCGGATGCAGCAGATTCTGCTCCTGTATTCCCAGCGCCGGCAGATGATCCCCGTACATCACCAGGATGGCCGGTTTCTCCCGCTCTTTAAGGGCCGCCACCAGTGTCTTGATCATATTGTCGACATCGCGCAGCTGGTTGACATAGTATTCCAGCGGGTTGATATTCACCGCCTGGGGGCCGCCCACCGAGATCCTCGGATTGTCGATGACCGGGTGATCGGGGTAGCTTCCGTGGCTCTGAACGGTGATCGTGTAGATAAAATCAGGCCCTTCCGAGGCATCGAGCGTTCTCATGATCAGATCCGGGAGAACCTCGTCCTTCGCCCAGTTCGTCGGCGTCCTGGTGATCCCGTACATGTATTCCAGAGGGATGAAGCGGTCAAACCCAAGCTTGGAAAAGACCTTGTCACGGTGATAGAACGTCCCCGTATTGTTATGGATCGCGGTCGAGGTATATCCCTTCTGCCTGAGGATATAAGGCATCGTCTCGGCGGTCTTCGTCTGCAGGATGGTATTATAAGGGTACTCTCCCGCTGCGAAGCAGGATGTGCTCATGCCGCTGAGTATCTCAAACTCCGTGTTCACGGTGCCGGCGCCGACCACCGGTACATCCAGGAAACCCTTCGGATATCTCCTTTTCAGGGAACGGAAAAACGGGATCGGATCCTGGCTGTATGAATAGCCGTTGACATAGACAGGATCAAAGAAAGATTCGAGCTGGATCATGATGATATCCGGCGTGATCTCCTCTCCCGTCTCTTTGTTCTCCTCATCCTCCTCCCGGATCAGGCGGGCGATCTTGTCTATCCTCCACCTGGCGTAGCTGTCGGGCTCACCGATGCCGCCTTCGATCATACTGTTGGACAGCATATACGCAAACCCATAGTTATCGTAAGCAACCGCAAGATTTTCATAGTTATCCGACAAGGCATCCGTCCGTGACACCATATCCATGGTAAGCACCAGACACAGTCCCACCGCGCCGATAGCGGCAGCGGCCGCAAAGACACTGCCCCGTTTCGTCTCCACGGACACCTTGGGCAGCTTACGGTAAAGCAGAACAATGGAAGTCACCACCAGGGCTGCAAAAAGGACCAGGGCGATCACGATCTCCGGTGTAACATAGTTTTTGATGATCATCCTGAGGGCCGGCAGAAGCTTGAGGTCCTCCGCGGAAAACGGCGTCATCCGGTAGATCAGGACCACATGGTTGACCACACCGAGAATGATCCAGAAAATGGAAATGAGAGCCTGTAAAAAATACCGCCTTTTCGATAGCAGCGCCAGAGTAAGCGTCAGACTGATGATCAGCACATTGCAGATGAATTTCAGCGGCGATCCCACCACAAAAGAAAAAAGCGCCGGGAAAGAACTCCTGCTCAGAAGCTCGACCACCAGAGTGAGAAAAAATCCGTTAATTAAAATACTAACCATTTCAGAAGAAAAACACTTCCTTTTCAAGTAAAAGAAAATCCGTTCGCTGTGTATGTATCCTACCACCAAAAGTCGTTAATGTACAGAGATGACACGATGACAGGGGACTGTCCATTTCCGCGCGCGACTCCCCCGTGTCAGCGGCCGCTGACGCAGAACCGTCTTGGAGAAGAGGAAGAGTAACAACAAAGAACAGATTCAAAAGGATCTTCAGCTTAGGCCGCCGCTGCAGAAAATGCGAGCATAGCGACGCATTCGGAGCACTGTCTGAGCGTTCGTCAGAACGCGAGTTTGCGCAGAATGCGTCTGATAAGCGGCGCAGCATTTTCAATAGCGGCAACTGGCTGAAGATCCTTTGAATCTGTCTTTTGTTGTTAAGATGTTACTTCACCGAGGACTGTCCCTGTGTCAGCGTACGCTGACACAAGGAGTCGCGCGCGCGCCGCGTTCGTAAACTCATCGCGCACCGCGCACGGAAATGAACCGTCCCCTGTCATGATCAGGCTTTTTTCTTTTTCTTCCTCCAGCGGATCAGCACGATCGCAAGCGGGATCAGGACGATCGCCGCAGCGGCGGCATCAGCGCCGTAGAAGATCTTCTGCATGTTGGTAAGGCCACCGGAGGTCTGCTCGTTGATCGTATAGTAACCGCTGTTTCCGATGGTGTACAGGATGTTCTTGCAGGCCTGTCTCATCGCCTTGACGGCGGTCGCACTCTGGTCGGAGAGTACGTTGGAGGCTGCGCTGTTGAAGCCGAGCATCAGGTCGTTGCCGTTGCGGATGCAGTGGTCAGTGATCTGGTAGCCGTAGGAACCGTTGTAGTCGGTCTCGACCATGCCGCGGAAGCCCCACTCTTCACGAAGGACCGTGTTGAGCAGTTCGTTGTTGGCGCAGCCGGGCTCGGTGCCGATCCAGTTGAATGCGGACATGGCTGCGAGCGCTGTTCCTTCATAGTTCTTGACAGCGAGCTCGAAGGGACGCAGATAGATCTCACGAAGAGCCTGCTCCGGAGCGTAGGTCAGCAGGAACGAGCAGCGGTTGGTCTCCTGGTCGTTGACCGCGTAATGCTTAATATACGGATAAACGCCCTTGGTGGATGCGCCGTTGATCTCTGCCGCGGCAATCCTGCCTGCCAGAACGCCGTCCTCGGAATAATACTCGAAGTTACGTCCGGCAAACGCACTGCGGTGAGTATTCATAGCGGGTCCGTACCAGCCGTAGTTGTTGGCATCCATGTATTCCTGACCCATGGAAGTGCCGATCTCATAAGCCAGCTCTTTGTTCCAGGTCATGGCCATCAGGATCTCTGACGGATAGGCGGTGCCGTAAGCTCCGGTGATGAAGTTGGAGAGACCGGCCGGGCCGTCGCAGTCGGAGGTACCGACCTTGCCGACCGAGTCGATGGCTGCCGTCTGCCATCCGCCGACGTTGATCATAGTCGCCATGTCGTCGAAGGAAAGCTGGTCAAGCAGCTTGTCCCAGTCGGGATCGTCGTAGTCTTTTCCGGTCATGTCGGCCAGCTTCAGGCCGTTCTTGGCGCCGGTCGTGGGCATCTCGTCCGCGTCATCATTGTATTTGGTGCTGTCATAAGTACCGAACGCATATTCCTCGATCTTGGCACGGGTCTCATCGTCCATCTCAAAGTCCGCAGCCTCGAGCTTACGTCCGCAGGTCGCGTCATAGTTGGCGAAGCCGCCGGCGCGGGAGAGAACTTCGAAATCGCCCCGGGCGTAATCCTGGAACTGATTGACCGCCGGGATCTTGTCGGAGGAACGTCCGTCCACGCTGTAGTCGATATCCGCATCCACCGTAAAGGACTGCTCGTCCAGAACGGTATGAGAATCGGACCTGACTGAGAGCTTGTATTCGCCTGCTTCCAGGATATAACCGCCGCCCTCGATCTTGATGCCCTCAGAGTCGAAGGAAGCCATCTCTTCCTTGGGGATCGTGAAGGAATATGTCTCACTCTTGCCGGGCTCGAGTTCAGCCGTCTTGGCAAAGTCGATCAGGTTGACAGAGGCTTTCTCGATACCGCCGTCCGTGTAGGGCGGGGTAAAGTAGACTTCCACAACGTCCTTGCCGGCCACATCGCCGGTGTTCGTAACAGTCACCTGGAGGGTAACGGTATCGCCGTCATCGGTGAGGCTGTCGATCTTCTGTTCAAAGGTCGTATAGCTCAGGCCATAGCCGAAGGGATACTGAACCTTTTCTTCATAATTGATCGCGCCGTCATCGGATGCGGTCTCATAATACTTGTAGCCGACATAGATGCCTTCCACATAGTTGACAAAAGCGATGGTTCCTTCGTAAGCGCCGTCCGCAGCCGCGATGGTCTGCTTGAGATCATCCACGTTTGTGTAGGACATATTGCCGATATTGTTGATATACGGCGTATCCATCAGATCCTTGACATAGGTGTCAACCGTCCTGCCGGAAGGATTGATCTTGCCGCTGATGATCTCGCCAAGAGCTGCAAAACCGGTGTTGCCGGAGCCGGGAGCTAGGATGACAGCCCCGATCTGCTCGTACTCGTCCACCCAGCCAAGCTCCATGGCATTGTTGGCGTTGATGATCACGATGACCTTGTCAAATTCTGAGCAGACCTTTTCAACCAGGTCTTCCTCTGTTTTGGAGAGTTCCAGATAAGATTCACCGGCCTCGAAATCATCGTAGGCACCGTTGTTGTAATAGGTGGCGTTCATGTAGCCGTAGTTGGCCGGAGCTGCAGAGATCTGCGCTGCCGGATTGTAAGTGCCGCCGATCACAGCTGCCATATCGGTGGGAAGGTCAGCACCCTCACCGCCGGAGCGGCCGATCACGATCACAGCCGTATCCGCGAATTCCTTCGTGGCATTCATCAGGTTGTCATTGTAGCAGCTGACCGGGGGCTCCGGAAGCGTCCAGTCCTGGCTCGCCATAGCGATGGTGGGACGATCCGTCCGGTACTCACGGTACATGCCGCTGAGGCCGTCGTTTGTCTCAAAACCGGCATCCTTTAAAGACTGAAGAATGCCTACCGCTGAAGAAGCATCAGAGGAGCCCGATCCGGTACCGCCAAAGAGCGGATTGGTGGAAGCCCATCCGAATACGTTCAGTTTCTTTGTATCCTCGCCCAACGGAAGAATTCCGTCATTCTTCACCAGAATGATGCCTTCCTCACCGATCTTCTGGATCGTCGCCTTACTCTGGGCGACCGTCTCCTCCGAAAGCTCCACTTTGGAAGCATTCAGGAAACCGGATACATTGTTGTACATCGGGCCGAAGCATATCGCATTGACGATGCCGACCAGGCCGGCCAGGCAGCCAAGTCCCGCGATCCAGCGGATCACATGGCGGTTTCCTTTCTTAGCCAGATGAGCCAGGAACATGATCACGATCGCGGCCAGAATGAGCAGCAGTGCCGCCCATACATACCCCTTGAGCTGGGTGATATAGGCAGACAGGTCTGCTTCGCTGACTCCCATCGGCGTTACGATCGGAGCCAACAGTGATGTCAGGATTTTAACCATCTTATTTCCTCCCGTCATTTTTGATTAGCGCCGGATCCCAGACGGGATCCGGGCACTGTTTACGCTTTCTTAAAAGGCTGTCGCTGCTCATTCAACAGCGCTCTCCGTTCCTGCCTCGCTTAACTCTTCCACCATCTCTGTTGCGTCTTCTGTAGTTTCTTCCACTGCCTCACTGGCTGCGGAAAGGAAACGGCTTCCGAAATCAAAGCTGCTGATCTTCGTCAGCGGCCTGGCCGAATACTTCGCGGTGCGCTCGTCATTGATCACGCCGCCCCAGTTCATGCCGAAGGCGAAGTCATACCTGTTTCCTGCCGAATCCTTGTAGCGATGCATGTCGCGAGGGACATCGTCGGCCTGCTCTTCCACCGCTTCCATAGATTTCGGCTGCTGGAAGACTAAAAGCCCCTGCGGCTCAACCTGTCCGAGGATGATCTGAGCCACTGCGTCTGTCTTCTGGGCATTGTAGGAAACAAGAATTACATCACAAAGAGGTTCTACCTCTGACCATACCATTCCTCTTTCCATGCATACGGAGGCGATGACCGGGATATCTCCTGATATCGATTCAGCATACTGAAGGGCTTCCAAGTGCCCGTAGTTGGCGTCTGCCGGAGCGGTCACTCCCTTGTAGGAGCGGTTTTCCTTTTCACCCTCCACGATATTGCCGGAGATGGACGGATCGCGTGCGGTATCCGCAGTATACTCCGCGTACTGCAGTGAAGGCGGATAATAGACCTCGTCGCCCTCTACCTCTGTAGGCGGACCAAAGGCCGGCTGCAGGTAGCTGCTGTAGGAGGTGCTGTAGGCACCGGTCATACCGACCAGGATATAATCGCAGTCTTTGATGTCTTCCTCGGATGCCCGGGTGAGATCGTCCTTGGTATAGGTCTTGTTGCCGTCCGCATCCTCTTCGCCGGAAGGCTCGCCCAGGGTATCGGTCACGACCTCGAAGTACTGTCCGAGTGTCTCAAGGTCCATACCGGGAGTCCAGCTGGGAGTTCCCGGATTGATGCCCATCATCCAGCTTGCGGAGAAGCCGGTGCTGTAAACATAAGGTACATAAACCTTGGGTTTGTCTTTTTCGGAGCCTTCCTTGATGGTTCCGTCATTCTTGATCATGACAACGGACCGTGCCTGGGTCTCTTTGCCGTAGGCCATTGCGCTGTCGCTGAAGATAATGGAGTCAGCGTATGCCGAATCATTATAGGGCTGCTCGAACATCTTCAGTCTCATCATGACGATGATATAATTGTAGGCTGCCTTGGAGATGATCTCCTCAGCCTTCTCCTCTCCGACATCGGCAACCAGCTGGTTGTAGCCGTCCGCAACGGCCATGATACCGCCGTAGCCGCCAAAGCCGCCCAGGATGTTGACGCCGCGCTGCCAGCCAAGGGAAAGGCGCTCAGCCGTGGACATTCCTTCTGTGCCCCACAGGCCGCCGATCTTTTCGCCCAGGTCGCCGAACACGCCCCAGTCAGTGATCTTTAAAG
>DGTA01000017.1:0-32152 GCA_002394165.1 Lachnospiraceae bacterium UBA4348
GGTTCGAGCCCAACTCGGGGAGTTAAAAGTCCGGCGAGACCGGCACTGCCAAGAGGCAGAGAATAAGGCTCCTTGGTCAAGTGGTTAAGACACCGCCCTTTCACGGCGGTAACATGGGTTCAAATCCCGTAGGAGTCATTAATACGGCGCCATAGCCAAGCGGTAAGGCAAAGGTCTGCAACACCTCTATCACCAGTTCGATTCTGGTTGGCGCCTTCAGGAACTGTCACGAAAGTGGCAGTTTTTTTGTATCATTTAAATTAACATATGAAAAGGTGGAAAGAGAAATGAAACTGACGTTTAAGCAAAAAGCTGCTTTCGGCATCGGGGCCGTTGGCAAAGACATGGTGTATGCACTTTCTTCATCCTACATCATGTATTACTACCAGGATATCATCGGCCTTTCCGCGTCATTTGTCGGCCTGATCCTGATGATCGCGCGCGTATTTGACGCAATTAACGATCCCTTTATGGGCATCGTGGTAGCCAAGACGAGGACCAGATGGGGGAGATTCCGTCCGTGGCTTGTAAGCGGTACGGTGATCAACGCCTTTGTACTGTATGCCATGTTTACGGCACCTGACATTTCGAAGACTTCAATGATGGTATTCTTTGCGGTCATCTATATTCTCTGGGGCATGTCCTATACTATGATGGATATTCCCTACTGGTCCATGATCCCCGCGATCACCAGCACTCCTGAAGATACAGAAAACCTGTCTGTTGTGGGCCGTACCTGCGCCGGTGTAGGCTCAGCTCTGATCGCCATGGGAACCGTCATCCTTGTCAATAAACTCGGTGGCGGAAATGAGCGTATCGGTTTTTCAAGGATCGCGCTGATCATCGCCGTCATCTTTGTGATCACTGAGCTGATCTGCGCCGCTGTTGTGCGCGAGCGGGAAGTGAAGGAGATGAAAACGGCGACTGTTAAAGAGATGTTCCAGGCCCTGTTCTCAAACGACCAGGCTATGGTTGTCGTCCTTGCGATCGTCCTGATCAACAGCGCTCTCTATATCACCTCCAATCTTGTGATCTATTTCTTCAAGTACGATATGGGAGGCGAAGCCTGGACAACGAACTATACTCTTTTCTCCACCGTGGGAGGAGCCTGCCAGATCCTGGGCATGATGATCGTATATCCTCTTCTTCGCAAAAAGCTGACAAACACGGCTATCTTCAAATGCGCCATATCGGCGGCGGTGGGCGGCTATGTGATCCTGCTGGCCATCTGCTTTTCCGGGAATGCCGGTTCACTTGGCCTTCTGCTTGTGCCGGGAGTGCTGATCTTCGCCGCAAACGGTATTCTTTCCGTTTTGACGACGGTCTTTCTCTCCAACTCGGTGGATTACGGTGAGATCAAGACCGGACACAGGGAGGAGAGCGTTATCTTCTCAATGCAGACCTTCGTCGTGAAAGCAGCCTCCGGAGTATCTGTCTTTATCGCCGGGCTCGGGCTGGATGCCATCGGCCTGGCGGGTAATTCCGATCAGACCGGACCCGTCGCCGCCCAGAGCGAGCAGACGCTGCAGGGACTGAGGCTTCTGATGACCATCATGCCGATGGTACTGCTCGTGGCGGCTGTCATCTTTTTCATTTTTAAATTTAAACTGACGGATGAGACGGTGCGCAGGAATGCCCGGGAACTTGCCGGTAGAAAAGAAAGATAAGTAACAGGCCTAAATGGAAGGCTTAAATCTGAACAAGGAGGAGTTGCCATGACCAGAATGATCAATGCGGATGAGAACTACGCGGCGCGGATGGACGGGGAAGTGATCCCGTATCTGAGAGAGAGAATGAAAGACGGCTTTATTGAGACAGTCAAGGGCCAACCGCTGTATTACCGCTTTTATAAGGCCGATGAGCCGAAGGCGGCTGCCGTCATGCTTCACGGATTTACCGAGGGGATTGGTAAGTTTAATGAGATGGTGTGGTATTTCCTCCAGAACGGATTTAATGTCTGGCAGCTCCAGCAGCGTGAACACGGAAGATCATGGCGCAGCGTGGAGGACCTTAGGGTGGTCAACATCGACGATTTCTCACAGCTGGTCCGTGACCTTCACGGGTTCGTGACGGACGTGGTCAGGAAGCATGAATCTTCCGCGGGACTTCCGATGGTGCTCTATGCTCATTCCATGGGAGGCGGCGTAGGCGCCTGCTATCTGGAGGAATATCCGGCGGATTTCGGGAAAGCCGTTTTAAGCTCTCCCATGCTGGCGATGAACAGCGGAAACATGCCCGTGTGGGCTGCAGAAGGGTATGCGCGGCTGATGAAGGCTATCGGGAAGGGAACCTCATGGATGCCCGGCTCGGCACCGTTCAGCGGCGAAGAGGATCTTGAGAACAGCTGCAGCGACTGCCTGCCGCGCTACCGGTACTGGCTGGAGCAGCAAAAAAAAGACGCTCAGCAGCAGATGAGCATCTGTACCATGGGAACGGCACTTGAGTTTCTGAAGCTGACGCGGTTTGCCGTTTCACCATCTCACGTAAGTGCAGTCCGCGCAGAAGTATTGGTCTTTCAGGCAGGTCTGGATAATATGGTGGCGCCGGAAGGGCAGGAGACCTTTGTGCGCCTCCTGGGAGAGAGAGGACAGCTGGTCCGTTTCCCGGAAGCGAAACATGAGATCTATATGTGTAAAGATGTGATCCTGGAAGAATATCTTGATAAACTCTTTCGATTTCTTGATGTGAGTAAAACAGAAGCGGATCAGAGCTGATACCGCCGGCTTTTTTCGTGGACGATCTCGGGAAGCTCATCGATATAGGCCGATGCCTGCAGGGCCTGCTTGATAATATGGGCGATCTCGGGATCGATCACGAGATAATCCGGTTCCCGGTAATTGGTTCCGTTCAGGAAACTAAGGCACAGGCGGAAGAGATGAGCTTCGGATTCTCCGCTGGAAGCCTCATTGATCTCGAGCTGTTCGCGGATGAGTGAACAGTCCGTATCACCGCCGATGGTCATCTCATTAAGGGTGATCAGAAGTTCGGCAAAGTGATATTCATCCCACGTGGCTGTATACATGCATTTGGCCAGGCTTTTTGTAAAGAAGGCGGCCGTATGGAAACAGTCCAGCAGATCACGGTAACGAAGCCGGTGATCTGTACTCTCGAACATGTTGTGATGGGTCAGTTCCAGAAGACATTTTTCGCTCCAGTTCATATGTTTCTCTCCCTTTTCCGTCTCACTTTCCCTGATTTTCGGAATATCCTTTATAATAGTCTAAAACTCCCAAAGTTACAACCTCCATTTTATTCAATATTCATATTTTTTTTCCTGTCCATAATGTGCCTCCTTTTATATATTCTTTCCCGGATTTATGTTATTCTGATTTAGGCAAATGCTGTCCCGATATGGTTTCGGAAGCTTTGGCGGTTACCGAAAACTGGATAACATAAAGACAACTCCAGAACAGAGGATGAAAAGAAATGGGAAATAGTTTAAAGAAATGGAAGGTATCGAGGTATGTTTTGTATCTGCTTCTTTTTTGCGGGAGCTGTATGATCGCATGGAATACCCCGTTCTGCCATGATGAGTGGAGATGGTCGACGCCTGAACGGCTGGAATTGATGAAGACCGGTTTTCAGAATTATAACGGCCGCTATCTGGGAAATATCCTGGCTGTTTTTATTACCAGAAATGAAGTGTTCCGCATGTTTTTAATGGGAGGATGTTTCTGCCTTCTTGTGTGGTCACTTGCCCGCTGCATTCCGAAACAGGTGTACTGTTTTGGAACAGCCGTCTGTTCAGAAAATATTGAGAAGTCGGAGCCTTACTGTTTTCTGTTTACGATCATGGCCCCTGTCTTATTGCTTCTGATGCCGCAGCAGCTTTATGAGCAGAGCCTTGGATGGTCGGCGGCGTTCGTTAACTTTATTCCGCCGGTTATCCTTTTCCTGATATGGTTTTCCATGGATGAGGAGTATGTTTTCCAAAAAGAGGGCCGGAAACCGTCCCTTTGGATCTGCGTTTCCTGTATTCCCCTATGCTTTTGTGCCCAGCTCTTTTCAGAGCATAATACAATAGCATTTGTGCTCTTTACACTGGCTTCTTTTTTGTTTTGTGTGATACTCAGAAGAAGAGCGATCCTGTTTTCGGCTTTTTCACTGGCGGGTACGGCTGCGGGAGCGGCTGTGATGTTTACAAACGGCGCTTATCACCGGGCCGCAGTCCGTCCGAACGGTTATAAGCAGATTGCTGTTGCTTTCTCAACGCTCGCAGAACAGTGGCATGGAACTATTACTGAGTATCTTTGCTATAAGCCGCTTCTTCTCCATATTCTGCTGGCAGTATCTCTGTTGGTGATGACGCTTCTGTATACGTCAGAAAGGGAAAGCGTCAGAGAGGAACATGCTTCCCGGAACAAAGGACCGGCAGGGATCTGGTTTTGCAATATCGTTGTGATCTTCTGTGTCTGTTTTTTTGCATTTCAAAGTGCCAACAGCGACTGGTTCATCGTTCACAATACCGCAGTGAATAATATTTTACGGGATGTGATCATTCTGGCATTTTATATGTGTGTGCTGATACTGGCGGTCTCATTAACCGTTCCGGAGGAGCGTGCCGGGAATGCCGCGATCTGGATAATGATCGCGTTAGTCAGTGCACCGCTTACCGCTGCAGCGCCGATCGGGGCAAGATGCTTTTTTGTGACGTATGTTTTTGAGATAGTGCTTTTGTTCAGGCTTATGGCTGCAATTGTAATTTGCATCCCGCTAAAAATCTGCAGAGAGATTATTTTCAGGTTCCTGATGATTGCGGGCACGGTGCTGTTCCTGAGCCTTGGGGTTTTCTATTTACGCTCTTTCACGGTGATCGGAGCAGCAGTTAAAGACCGCAAAGCCAGGATCGAATCGGCTGTAAAGGCAGGTGCGGATGTGGTTCAGCTGCCCAGCCTGCCCCTGACCCAGTTTTATTGGACGAGTCAGCCGACGGATGAAAATTTCCTGCCGGAGTTCAAATACTTTTATCACATTCCTGAAACTATGACTGTGGAATTCATTTGATATACATTTTTTTATCATAATATTTTTCCTGTTTATTTAATAATCGGTATGCTATAATATTTGCGGTGAATTCATGAAATATACCGTCAAAATGACGGCTGAGATTACTTTTTACTGAAAGGAGCAGGAAATGGGTTTAGAGTCATTGGGAAAAAAGATCGCACAGCTTGGTCAGGATACCAAAAGCAGTGTTCAGAAGATGGGAAATGTTATCTCCATCAATTCAAAGATCGCTGAGGAGACCGATAAACTGAACGGTCTGCTTGCACAGATCGGAACCGCGGCGGTTGAAAAATTCCAGGATAATCCGCCCGAGGGACTGGAAGAGATCTTTGAACAGGTAAAAGCCGCCAAGGAGAGCATTGCTTCCCTTAAGGAAGAGCGCGAGAAAGCAAAAGGGGTCGTGACATGTCCCGAGTGCGGAAAGGAATTCCCTGTCGGCGAGAAATTCTGCTCGGCCTGCGGAGCTAAGCTTCCGGAGCAGGATCCGTTCGACAAGCTGGCCGAAGACGCCAGGACAGCGGTCGATGAAGCCGGTGACGCCATGAGCGAAGCCGCCGACAAAGCGAAGGGCTTTTTCTCAACCTTTGCAGGCAAAGCGGATTCCTTCGTCAAAGGATTTACCTCCGGCATGAATAAGGATAAAGAAGAGGAGCCGGCTGAAGAGACAGCTGAAGAAGCGGCAGCCGGGGAAGAGGCAGCCGAAACTGAGGAAGCCGCCGCGCAGAGCGATGATGTGGAGGAAGCTTTCTTTGAGGAGGCTGCAGGTGAAGCCGAGGCGGAGACCGACAGGGCACAGGAGATCGGAAAGAAAGCCGGAAAGGCTGCTTCCAATGCCGTGAGCGAAGCCCAGAAGATGGCCTCTTTGCTTGTCGGAAAGGTGACGGAGGCGATCAATGCGGCTAAGGAATCCGCCAAGGATACCGCCGAGGATCTTACAGATGAGGCTGAGGAAGTGTTCGGAGATGCCGCAGATGCAGCAGAGGAGACCGCCCAGGAAGCCGCTGAGACTGTCCAGGAGACTGCTGAGGCCGTCCAGGAGACTGCCCAGGAGGTGACTGAGGCTGCCGCCGAGACGGTTCAGGAAGCTGCCGAGGCTGTTGAGGAAGCTGTCGAAGAGACGGCGGAAGAAGTAAAGGAAGAAGCTTCCGAGCCGCACGCTGAGGCATAAATCATCGCTTGAGCGAAACATAAAGTAAAAGGAAAGACCGCCGCGAGGCGGTCTTTTTGAGTTGCTCTGACTGCGGAAGCGATGGTATAATCAGAAAGTGACCCGCAGGCGGGTCTCAAATAATGGAAAGGGATTAAGCAGCATGCAGGAGATCATTCTTGCTTCTTCTTCTCCAAGAAGAAGTGAATTGCTCAGGCTGATCGGCGTCCCGTTCCGGGTGCTCCCATCCGATGCGCCCGAGACGATCACGCAGACGCAGCCGGAAAGGATCGTTGAGGAACTGTCCCTTCAGAAAGCGTCCAGTTCCGCCGCCGAGGCGGGTGATTTTTCCGGCGGGGAGGATTTCAGGATCATCCTCGGAGCCGACACCATCGTGTGGTCTGATGGCAGAGTGCTCGGAAAGCCTGCTGACCGTGAGGAGGCCGCCCGGATGATAAGGGAACTGCAGGGCAACGTGCACGAAGTGTATACCGGCGTTACGCTTATCAGGCAGGAGAGGCCGGGCAGCAAGGCAGGCCGGACGGAAGAAAGAATCGATACCTTTTATGCCAGGACGGCGGTTCATGTTCATGAGATGACCGATCGCGAGATCGAGGCGTATTTAGATACCGGCGATTCCATGGACAAAGCCGGGGCTTACGGGATACAGGGGCCTTTTGCCGCTTATATTGACGGCATTGAAGGGGACTATTTCAATGTGGTGGGACTGCCGGTGAGCATGGTCTGGCAGCACCTGAAAAAGATCCAGGAGATAACGGGGTAAGGGTTATGTTTACGAATGAGCAGCAGGCATTATTCAATCAGGGTTATTATGCCTATCAGAATCTGACGGACTTTATCAGCAAGGCCGTCGGAAAGAGCGGAAAAGAAGCGGAAAAGAAGACCATGTACGCGGATCTTCAGATCCAGGGCATCCTGGCCCGGATCGGCCTTGGCGGCGGTCCCCTCACGGATGAGGAGCAGATGTATATCAGATCGCTCATCTCCACCGCCAGGGAACTTGGCGAAAAAGTGGCCGGCTATGACCGGTTCTACATGGATATCAATGAAAGCACCTGCCGGGCCATGGAGAGCACGATGGGCAGGCTCACGGATGAGATCCCCAGCGCGCTGCGGTATGCGGCCAGGCGAAGCGCCGAGGGCGACCGCCGGTGTGCGGATATGGTGGTCACCGAGCTGATGGTGGTCATCAACAGTTTTGTCGCGCTCACGCCCGACCCGACCGGCAGGAAGCATAAAGAAGCCGGAGCCTTCTTTGCAAAGATCCGGGACTATGTCCGCTCTGAGAACATGCCTCTTTCCGGTGAGGTAGAAAAGCTGCTCGACCAGGCTGCCAGAGGACTGAATGTCTATGTGAAGGGAAACAGCCCGGTGCTGAATGAGAATACGGCGGCTGATGAATTCGGAGAGCTCAGCAGCATGATCGAGAATACCCTGTCGGACCTGAAGGATATCTCCAAGGTCGATGGCATGAGCAGCCGTCTGTCCGGAAAGCTGAACGGCCTGGTCGGTGACCTGTTCGGAAACACAGGAGGGACTTCGGGCTCAAATCCGGAGATGCCGCCCATGTCGGCCACCTCAGCCGGGACACCCGCTTCGGAGGCGAAAAAGGAGGAAGTGCCGGCCGCGAAGGAAGCGGAGGCTGAACCCGAGATCGATTACAATGAGAAGGATATCGACAAACGTATCGAGGAGATCCTGGAGGAGCTCAACAACCTGACCGGCCTGACGACCGTCAAGGCGGATGTGAGAGACCTGATCAATGTCCAGAAGATCAATGTGCGCAGAAAAGCCCTTGGTATGAAAGAGGCGGACGTCTCCAAACACCTGGTCTTCTCGGGAAATCCCGGAACGGGCAAGACGACCGTGGCGAGGATCCTGGCGAAGGTCTATCATGAGCTGGGCATCTTGAAGACGGGTCAGCTCGTCGAGGTGGAGCGGGCCGGCCTGGTGGCGGGCTACATCGGCCAGACCGCCATCAAGACCAAGGAAGTGATCGAGAGCGCGCTGGGCGGTGTCCTGTTCATCGACGAAGCCTACACCCTGTCCGCCAGGAAGGGAGAGGGCGATTTCGGCCAGGAAGCGATCGATACGATCCTCAAATACATGGAGGATAAGCGGGATGAATTCATTGTCATCGTGGCCGGGTATCCGGACCTGATGGAGGAGTTCCTCGATTCCAATCCGGGACTGCGTTCCCGCTTCAACAAGTTCGTCTTTTTCCCGGATTACACACCCGAAGAGCTGGAGAAGATCTTTGAGTTTACCGCAAAGAAGAACGGCTACAAGGTGGCGGAGGACGTAGGCGAATACCTGCGCGGCTACTATGCGGCCAAGCTGGCGCTCCATGAGCCGAACTTCGCCAATGCCCGCGATGTGAGAAACCTGTTCGAGAAGGCTGTGACCAGACAGGCCGGCCGGCTGGCTGACAGGAAGGACGCGTCCAAGGAGGAGCTGGAGCTTCTGACACTGGAGGATATCACCGGAATCGAGATGACACAGGAGGGCGTGGAGCTTTCCAACGATAAGATCAGCATCCGCGTGCAGCCGATGGGAGCCCAGCTTTGCTCACTGATCCGGAAAGAGGATAATGCCCAGATGCTCTGGAAAGGCGACAAGGCCTTCTGGGGATATCACGCACCGGTCCTGTTCCCCTTCGTGGGTTCCTTCAATGAGCAAAAATACCGTTATAAGGGACTCACATATGAGATGGGACAGCACGGCTTCGCCAGGCAGACGCCCTTCACCTTTGTCTCTGCGGATGAGAACCATGTGACCTTCGCCCTGACGGACAATAATGAGACCAGGAAGGTCTATCCTTTCTCCTTCAGCTTTGAGGTGACCCATACGATCGAGGACAGATCGGTGGAGGTGCGGTGGCATGTGGTCAATCCCTCCCAGGATGAGCCGCTGTATTTCTCGATCGGAGCCCATCCGGCCTTCAATACGCCGCCGGTGGAGGGCATTGCCAAAAACGACTGCTATGTCCGTTTCGGCGGTAAAAAGGAACTGACCTATATCGTGCCGGACGCGGCAACAAAGACGGCGGATACCGCTTCGACCGCGCTGATGAAGCTGGAGGACGGTTACCTGAAGATCGAGGATCATCTCTTTGATATCGACACGTTCATCTTTGAGAACGGACAGGTGGAGGAAGCTTCTCTTTGCGGACCGGACAAGAGGCCTTTCATCACCGTGCGCTGCAAACACTTCCCGTTCTTCGGACTGTGGACGAAATCGGACGATGCTCCGTTCGTCTGTCTGGAACCGTGGTTCGGACGGCTCGACGACAAAGGCTTTGAGGGAGAGCTTCCTGAAAAGACCGGAATCCTCTGCCTGGGGCCCGGCGATGAGTTTGAAGTGGCCTACTCGATCATAGTCGGTGAGGCTTGACACGTTTTTGAAAAAGAAGTATAGTATTTAGGCACGGGGCATTAGCGCAGTTGGGAGCGCGCCACATTCGCATTGTGGAGGCCGTGGGTTCGAATCCCATATGCTCCAGCCTTAAAATGAAAAGCCGCCGTCTGGCGGCTTTTCTTGTTTATCACGGGATGGAAAGGAAAAACCATGTCAGAAAAGAAAAACAATGATCTGCTCCTTGTGATCGATATGCAGAACATCTATCTGCCGGATGAAGAGTGGGCCTGTCCGTCCATGCCGGCGGCCTCAAAGGCGATCCGGACACTGATCGACAGTGGAAAGGTCGGGAATGTACTTTTTACCCAGTATCTGGCGCCTGAAAATCCGGAGGGACGCTGGAAGGTCTACAATGAGACGTACAAGGATCTTAATGAGGACCCGTATCTGTGTGCCGTCACGGATGAATTCCTTCCCTATCTGGACAGGTATCCGCTCGAGGTCAAATCTACCTTCTCCTGCCTGAAACAGGAGAAGATCCTGGAAGCGGCAAAGAGGGCGGACCACCTGCTGCTTGCAGGCGTGGTGGCGGAGTGCTGCGTGCTCTTTACCATGACGGAGGCGATCGATCTTGGCATTCCGGTGATCTATCTTACGGACTGCTGCAGCGGCCAGACGCCCGAAAAGGAGGAAATGATAAAGGTGATCGCAGGCAATTCAGACCCGGTGCACCTGAGCGTGATGACCTCGAAGGAATATATGGAGACACATTGAAATTGCCATTAAAAACAGGCGCTTCGTCAGCGAAGCGCCTGTTTGATTTCCAGCTTATCTTTGGCGGGATCGTAGGTGACGCTTGTGGAAGCGCCGACGATCAGCGGCATCATGGGCGGGAGGTGGCCGATGTCCAGATCCATCAGGACGGGAACGCCAAAGGATCCGAGAATGTCTGTCACCGCATGGAACCGGTCGAGGTTGAACATGGCCTCTCCCAGCAGGGGACGTCCGATCAGGAAGCCTTTGACATGTTCAAACCAGCCGGCGTGCTTGAGCTCCCAGACAGCGCGGCGGATCGAAAAGACGGTCAGGTCGCAGGCTTCCAGGAACCAGATGAAGCCGTCCTCCTTATAGCGGTCCGCAAAATCAGTTACCTTGTCAAAACTCGTTCCCGCGAGATTGACCAGGATATCCAGGCAGCCTCCGATCAGTCTTCCCTCAAAGGAGACAGCCCCGGAGGCTGCTCTCGTGAGGATATCGTTTTGGGGAATGAAGGCGCTGATGGCTCTTTTCTCGGTCACATTGTACGGCTCCAGGGGATGGGTCTCATCTTTCTTTGATTCGATCTCATAGAGCGAATACCCGGTCTGGGTAAGCTTTTTGCCGCTGATCAGGTCGAAGGCATCCCGGATGGCCTCATGCCACGGCTCCATTCCGAAAGCCGGCGCACACGGGCCGTAGATCCCGGCGGTATCCGCCAGGGTGGCGAGCAGAAAGATCAGGTTGGTGTTGTCTGAATAGCCCATCAGCCATTTCGGGTCTGTCTCAGAAAGCTTCTGAAAGTCGACATGATCGAGGATCTCGCACATCAGCTCGCCGCCGCCGCAGGAGATCAGGGCATCGATCGACGGATCGCAGTACATGTCCATGAATTCTTTGCCGCAGAGCTCCGGCTTGTTGCTGATACCGATCCCCAGGGCCTTGTCTGAATTGGGACCCGGCCTGCAGGTGAAGCCCATGGCCGTAAATTTGCGCAGAGCTTCCCGAAAGGCGGAAGCGTAGGGCTCATCGGCGCAGCCGAATGAGGGCGCCGGAAAGCCAAGTACGGAATTGTTTTCAACAAATTTCGGAAATCTCATACTGTCCCTCCTTGCTGTTTAAGGATACTTTATTTATAACGTACCGTGCACTCCTTCGCAAGGAAAAGCTTGTTTTGCCTTTCCCCAGTCGTTATAATGAAGCAGGAGACTTTCAGACTCAGGACCATCGGGAGGTGCGTTATGGGAAAAATGCCGCATATTCAGCTGGATGAACAGATCGGCGCCGACTGTGCCATCCTGCCGGGCGATCCGGCCAGGGTTGACGAGATCGCCAGGTATCTTGAGGATGTCAAAGAAGAGACATTCAACCGGGAATACAAGAGCGTGACGGGCACGTACAAGGGACGCCGCATTCTCGCGATCTCTACCGGGATGGGCGGGCCCTCGACAGCGATCTGTGTGGAGGAACTGGCTGATATCGGCGTAAAGGATATGATCAGGATCGGCAGCTGCGGCGCCCTGCAAAAGGAGCTGGCGCTGGGAGAACTGGTGATCTGTGACAGGGCCGTGTGTGATGACGGGACCAGCCAGTCCTATCTGGATGAGCTGCGCTATGCCAGCCCCAGGCTTTTCTTTGGAAGGGAGCTTTCTGATGATGAGATCCTCTATGCCGACGCGGATCCGCAGATGGTGCGCTCCTGCATGGAGGCTGCCGCAGATCTTGGCTTTGCCCATAAAAAGGGCAGCACCCGGAGTCACGATGCGCTGTACCTTAAAAGAAAGGGACAGCTCGACGAATTCTATTCGGCGGCCGGAGTATCCGCCTCGGATATGGAGACGGCTCCGCTGTTCGCAGTCGGGAAGGTCAGGAATGTCCGCTGCACATCCATCCTGAACGTGGTGGTGGAGTGGAAGAAGGACATAAAGGAAAGCGTCGGCGCCTACAAGGACGGGGCGGACGATGCGGCCAGAGGCGAAAAGAATGAGATCATCCTGGCACTGGAGACACTTTGCAGGATCAGATGAGAAAACAGGAGAAACAGAAAATGAACAAGAACAGGATGAGATTATGGCTGTCCGCCCTTGTGCTCGCACTTCTGTGCCTGGGCGGGACCTTAAGTACGCTTGCCGCTGCGGGAACGATCCCCTCAGTTGGAACAGTCCGGTCGGTCGAGTGCAAAAAGAAAAAGAAGAAAAACAAAAATAAGAACAAGAACAAAAATAATAACAGCAATTCGAACAGCAGCCAGACAAGTTCTTCGGAAACAAAGTCCGGTTCCTCCGTCAAGGTGGAAGAAGACGGCGAGTACACATCGAAAGAGGAAGTGGCGGCGTACCTGAATGAGTTCGGGCATCTTCCGGACAATTACATCACCAAGAAGGAAGCCAAAAACCTGGGCTGGGTCAGCACACAGGGCAACTTAAACGAGGTGGCACCGGGAAAGAGCATCGGGGGAGACTACTTCGGAAATTATGAAGGTACTCTGCCGGACAAAAAGGGCAGGGACTATTACGAGTGCGATATCGATTATGTCTCGGGATCGCGCGGCGCCAAGAGGATCATTTATTCCAATGACGGGTATATCTATTATACCGCGGATCATTACAATACTTTTGAACAGCTGTACCCGGAGAGTGAGAACGGGGAAAAGATCATTCTGGGAGGTGACTGACATGATCGTACTGGATGCGAAGAAAATGGTCAGGAAAAAAGAAACGCATGAGTATCTGCAGGAGATGCTCGCTCTCCCGGAATATTACGGGAAAAACCTGGATGCGCTCTATGACTGCCTGACAGAGATGGGACCGGAGGTGTTCTTCTTTGAGAATGCCGATGAGGGCAGCGATTATTTCAAAAAGGTCCTACGGGTGTTCAGGGACGCGGCGCGTGAAAATGACGGGATCTCCATCGCGGAGGAGCGGGATGAGTAAATACAGCCTGATCGCGCTCGATGTGGACGGGACGGCGTTAAATGACGATAAGTACCTGCTTCCGGGAACCGTCCGGGCGGTCAACGACGCCCTTGAAAGTGGAGTGGAAGTGATCTTCTGCTCCGGAAGGTCGCCGGCGGAGATGAGGGAGTACTTCGCTTCCTTCCCGAAAATGCGTTATTTTGTGGGAGAGTGCGGAGGCCTGATCTATGACCTGAAAAACGAGAAGCCCCTTTTCTGTGCCAGGTTTGAGGAAGCATGCTGGCGGGCGGTCGCACAGGCTGCCCGTAAATATGATACGATGCCGGGGGTCTACCACAACGGCCAGATCTATTTCAACCGGGATCAGATCGGTAAACTTGCCGACTACGGCCAG
Organism: Lachnospiraceae bacterium UBA4348; assembly: GCA_002394165.1. Lineage (GTDB taxonomy): Bacteria > Bacillota > Clostridia > Lachnospirales > Lachnospiraceae > Merdiplasma. Next base: position 13,598 of record DGTA01000017.1, read on the forward strand.
GCCCTGTACGTTAGGACGCTGCCGCCGGCCAGCAAGCTCATGGATGACGTGCTGGACGAGAAGGTGATGAGTGAGTACGGAACGGAAAAGTTCTGTATCTTTCACCGGAGCGGCGAGGAGCGGGAAAAGACGTACCGGGAGCTGCTTTCCTACGGCCTTCCGCTGACAATGGCGCTCTACGCCGAGACCAGCCTGGAAGTACAGCCCTACGGGATCGATAAGGGAAGCGCGCTGGAGGATTTTGCCTCCCTCATCGGGATCGATCTGTCCGAAACGGTGATGGTGGGAGATTCGAACAATGACCTGCCCGCTCTTGAGAAGGCGGGGCTGGCCATCGCGATGGGGAATTCCCCTGACGAGATCAAAGGAAAGTGTGACCTGACGGTGGCGGACAACAATAACGGAGGCTGTGAAGAGGCCATCCGGGCTGTGCTGGAACGCAACGCTCAGGCTGGGAAAAGAGAATGATCGAACTGAAAATGATCGCGAGGATCCGGAGCGACTTTAAAGAGAAGTTCGGGATCCCGCGCCAGAGCGGCCTGGTCCCTTCCCTGAAGGCGCAGGTCGTTTTTGAACCCGAATACCGCGACCCCAATGCCGTGAAAGGACTGGAGGGATACAGCCATATCTGGCTGGTCTGGCTCTTCTCGGAGGCGGTGCGCGATACCTGGTCGCCCACGGTGATCCCGCCAAGACTGGGTGGAAGAAAGCATATGGGCGTCTTTGCGACCCGCTCCCCGTTCCGGCCAAATCCCCTGGGACTGTCCTGCGTAAAGCTGGAGAAGGTGGAGATCGATCCGCGGCTGGGGCCGGTGCTGACGGTGTCCGGCGCGGACCTGCTCGACAACACGCCCATCTATGATATCAAGCCTTACCTTCCCTACACCGACTCTCATCCGGATGCTGTCGGCGGATTTGCCGATGAGGTGGCGGACTATCGTCTGGAAGTGGATTTTCCCGAAGAGCTTTTGAAGATCCTGCCCGAAGATAAGCGGGAGGCCGCCATCGGCATCCTGCAGCAGGATCCGAGGCCGTCTTATCAGAATGATCCGGAGCGCAGGTACGGAACGGCCTTTGCCGGCTTCGACATCCGATTTCATGTGAGGGGGAATATCCTCAGCGTGTGTGAGGTGGTGAGACTGTCATGATCACGGGACTGGATTACTGGATGGGACAGGACGGCCTCACCGTATGCCGTGTGTACGGCACCGGCAGCTCGGCCGCTCTTCCGGCACTTATCGGGGAGGAGAAGATCACGGCCATCGCAGATCACACCTTTGCGCCACGCCCGTCGGAGGAGATCGGCCGCCATGAGATCTTCCGGGCGGTGCGGAGCATTACACGCAGCGCCGGGGACGGATCGCTTCTGTGGCAGATCGGCCCGGCAGGGGAGATCAATGCGCCGGATGAGGCTCTTTGCGGGAGCGCTCTTGAGGAGCTCGAGCTTCCGCCGTATCTTACGAGAGTGGGCAATTACGCTTTTTACGGCTGCCGCAGCCTGACGAGATTTACCTTCCCCGAGCAGCGGATGCAGCTGGGCAGCGGCGCCTTTGTGGACTGCGGCCGCATAAAGCAGCTGGTCTTCCCGGTGGGGGAAGGAAGCTTTGATCATCCCCAGATGAGGGAGGTCCTGGGCGATATGAACCTGGAGACCGAGGTGATCGCCAGGGCGGACGGACAGGACGTGATGGCGCTCTATTTCCCGGGATACTATGAGGATTCGGTGGAGAACACGCCCGCCAGGATCTTCATCATGCACTATGAGGGGACCGGCTTCAAGTACCGCCAGTGCTTCCGGAACGGGAAGATCGACTTTGATCAATATGACTCCCTGTTCTATGAAGCCAGCGTGCAGGAGACGTCCGAGACGGCTCTGCGCCTTGCGATGGACCGGCTGACCTGGCCTGTCTGCCTTGGCAGCGCCGCGCGTGAAAGGTATCTTGCCTTTGCTCTTGGCGAGTACAGGACCCTGGCGCCGATCATCCTGTCGGAGGAGCGGACCGCCATGCTGGAGATTCTCTGCGGGGCTGACGGCTTCACATCGAATATGCTCGATTATTTCCTGGAGACAGCAAGGAAGATGCGCGACGCAAAATCGACGGGATTTCTGCAGGAGACGAGGAGGAAACGTTTTCCGCCGAAGAAGAAGGAGTACACGTTTTAGCGATGAGACAGAAACCGGTGTTTACGGGCAATGAAGAGCTGGCCGGGAGGTGGCTCGAGGTCACGCGGCAGATCATACAGGGATCGGTCACGCAGCTTTACCTGAGCATGCGCTATCTCGACCTGGCGCTGGGAGCATTAACCTGCTGTCCGGACACTTCCTTTGAGGGGATCGGGACGGACGGCGTAAGGCTGGTGACGAACCCGCACCTGCTGGCTGACCTGTATGAACGTGACAGCCGGCTGGTCAACCGCGTTTACCTTCACAGCGTCATCCACTGCCTGCTGAGGCACCCGTTCAAAAAGACCGGCGAGGATCCCGTTTTGTGGGAGCTTGCCTGCAACATCACCTGTGAGAGCATCATCGACAGCATGAATCACCGGTGTATCCGCACCGGGATCAGCCGTACCCGGATGGACTGGTACGAAACGCTGCACTGGAAAAACAAGGTCCTGACGGCCGAGAGGGTCTGCCGCCAGCTTAAGGAGATGGAGCTGTCTCCCGCCGTGACCGCCCTTTTGCAGGCAGAATTCAATATCGACGACCATTCTCTCTGGCCGGGGAATGATCCGGATGCCGATCCTCCGATGCTGCAGACGCTGCAGGATAAATGGCAGGACATCAGCGAGAAGACCGGCACCAACATGGAGACGTTCTCGAGCGAACAGGCGTCGGGGGCCGGCAGCCTCCTTGAGGAGATGAAGGCGCAGAACCGGGAGAGGATGGATTACCGGGAATTCTTAAAGCGCTTTGCCGTCTGGCATGAGGAGATCAAAGCCGACCCGGATACCTTTGACTATGTCTTTTATACCTACGGTCTTTCCCTCTACGGCAACCTGCCGCTGATCGAACCGCAGGAGCAGCGGGAAGTGAAAAAGATCCAGGAATTCGTCATCGTGATCGATGTATCGATGTCAACCTCTGGCGAGCTGGTGCAGAACTTCCTGGACCAGACCTGGCAGGTGCTCGCCAAAGAGGACAGCTATTCGGAAAAGACGAATATCCGGATCATAAGCTGCGACGAGAGGGTGCGCAGCGATATCCGGATCACGAACCGGGAGGAGATGGAGAAGGCCCTGAAGAATTTTACGCTCGAGGGCGGAGGCGGCACTGATTTCAGACCGGCTTTTGAGTACGTCGATGAGCTGATCCTGAAGGGCGAGCTTACCGGCCTGAAGGGACTGATCTATTTTACCGACGGGAGGGGGACCTATCCGGCGAAGCCTCCGAGGTATGATACGGCTTTCGTGTTTATGGAGGAGGACTACACCGACGTGGAGGTGCCCCCATGGGCCATCCGGCTGGTGGTGGAGAAGGAAGACCTGGAAGAAACATCAGAAAGTGATGAGGTATTTCATTGAATATTCAGCGAGCGAAACAGGAGATCAAAAATACCATTGCCGCCTATCTGGAAAAGGATGAGGACGGGGCGTACATGATCCCGAGGGTCAGGCAGAGGCCTGTCCTCCTGATGGGACCTCCCGGCATCGGAAAGACACAGATCATGGAACAGATCGCGGCGGAGTGCTCTCTGGCGCTGGTCGCCTATACGATCACGCATCACACCAGGCAGAGCGCCATCGGCCTTCCCTTTATCGTGGAGAAGGAGTATGACGGCCAGGTGCGCTCCGTGACGGAATATACCATGAGCGAGATCATCGCCTCGGTCCATGACCGGATGAAGGCCTCCGGAAAGCGGGAGGGGATCCTGTTTATCGATGAGATCAACTGCGTTTCGGAGACTCTGGCTCCTGCCATGCTGCAGTTCCTGCAGGGGAAGACCTTCGGCAACCAGCCGGTCCCCGAGGGCTGGATCATTGTGGCTGCCGGCAATCCGCCTCAGTACAACCGCTCTGTGAGGGAGTTCGATATCGTGACTCTCGACCGTGTGAAGCTCATCGAGGTGGAGGCGGACCTGGCTGCCTGGAAATCATTCGCCTACACGGCCAGGATCCACGGAGCCATTTTATCTTACCTTGATATCCACCGGGAGAACTTCTACCGTATCGAGACGACGGTGGAGGGAAAGCGCTTCGTGACTGCCAGGGGCTGGCAGGACCTGTCGGAGATGCTCTGCGCCTATGAGCGGCTGGGGATCGAACCGGACAGGGAGGTGATCGGCCAGTATCTGCAGCACTCCGTGGTGGCCAGGGATTTTGCAAATTATCTCTCGCTGTATACCCGTTACCGCGAGGACTACAGGATCGAGGAGATCCTCTCCGGGATCATCCGCCCCGGCACTCTCTCGAAGCTGCGCTTCGCGCCCTTCGATGAGCGCCTGGAGGTGACCGCGCTGCTGCTGACAAGGCTCTCCGGGGACTTTGCTGACGCGTACGACCAGGACAGGATGACGGACAGGCTCTTTGCCATGGTCAAAAACCTTCATGCCAGGGTGGAGCAGGAGGAAAAGATGCTGCCGTCCCAGGCCTGGGAGGAGATCATATCGGCGCAGGAAACCGACTATGAGGCGGGAAAAGCGGCCGGTTACAACGAAAAGGACCTGAAGCGGGAGCTTGGAAGAGCCATTTCGCGGGCAAGGCAGTGGAAGGAAGAGCTTGCGGAAAGATCGGTCAGCGAGGGAAGAGAACTCTCCGGCGAGGAGACGTTTGAGTTCCTGAGGGGCTCCTTTGAGGAGGAGAGCGGCCGGAGAACGGACCTTCTCGACCGGGCGCAGCAGCATCTTGAATATGCCTTTGATTTTATGGAGAGCGCCTTCGGGGAAAGCCAGGAGATGGTCTTTTTCATCACCGAGCTGCAGACGAATTTCTACGCCGACTGGTTCCTGAAGGAGCGGGAGTGTGACCGCTTCTACATGTATAACAAAAAGCTGCTCCTTCATGACCGCGATGCGGCCATCAAAGAGCAGCTCGACCAGATCAGGGAGATGCAGATCACCTGACCGGAGTTTACTACGGATTCCAGGTGACGTCCTGTCCCGGAAGGAGGGTGTAGGAGTCATCAAAAATGATGATGTCGTCCTGGCCGCTGTCCGGGGCGGGCTGTGCCTCATCCGTATTGCTGTCGTAAACATCAGCATCATTGCTGTTGTAAACATCAACATTATTATTGTCAAAGATCGTTGTGGCGCCGGGGGCGAGCCCGTTATCGGGTACGTTCCCGGCATTTAATATGCTTTCCGGGACCGGATCGCCGCCGCCGTGCACGTTGCAGTAGCGGAAGGGACGGGTATCCTCGCGGAATTTCTCCTCAATGGCCGGACAGCCAGGAGCCGCCGCCAGACCGGTCACGGGACAGACCTTGTCCGTGACGATTCCGGAGGGCGTCCCGAAGGCGGACACCGGGAGATCCTCGTGGATATCATTCATGATGGAATTCCAGAGGATCTTGTTGTAGGTGTGGTAGATCCCTTCATCGGGCAGGTCGTCGTTATTGTCATAGCCGCCCCAGACGCAGCAGGTGTAGTAGGGCGTATAACCGGCGAACCAGATGTCTTTGTAGCTGGAGGTCGTCCCGCTCTTGCCGGCAGAGGGCATAAAGCCGGTGTCGATGAGGCCGTAGGCGGTTCCGTCCTCTGAGGAGATGACATCGCGCATGGCGTCCGTGAGCAGATAGGCTGTCTCAGGCTCGATCACCTTCCGCCCCTGAGGAGCAAGGTTGTCGAGGATGACATTTCCGTAGTGGTCCAGGACCTGGGTATAGAATTTCGGCGCCACATAGCGGCCGTAGTTTGCGATGCAGGCGTAGGCGCCGCAAAGCTCCAGGTTGGTGACACCGCGCGTGATGCCGCCAAGCGCCAGGGGCTGGATGACGTCGGTCAGCGTGCCGTTTCCGGTGTCATAACTCTCCTCGAGGGTGGTGATCCCGAAGGCTTTCGCGTACTCAAATCCGAGCCGCGGCGTGATATCGGTGATGCACCGCACGGCGACCACGTTCACGGAGCGCTTGATGGCCTCGCGGATGGTGGTGGGGCCGGAGCCGGTGACCAGATCCCAGTTGCTGACCTGCGATCCGTCCTCATAGAAGAAGGGCTCATTGTCGTAGACTGTGGCCAGCGTCATGCCGCACTCGTTCAGCGCGGGGGCGTATACGGTGAGGATCTTGAAGGTGGAGCCGGGCTGCCGGGTGGTATAGGTGGCCCTGTTAAGCGTGAGGGAGGCATCCTTTTCCCCGCGCCCGCCCACGACCGCGCACACATAGCCGGTCGCCTGGTCGATGACAACGGCGGAAGCCTGCGGCTGCGGCGTGATGGTGACGCGCTCGCCCAGGATGGTGTCGTCCTCCTTCACAGTGGCTTTTTTAAAGGCTTCGGCGTCCGCCTTCGCCCGGGCGGTTGTCTTCTCCATCAGGTCAAAATCCGGATTCGAAGTCTTCCGGATAAAGGCGCGCAGATCGTCGTTGCCGTAGTGGGTGATCTGCCCGTCTTTGGACGAGATGCTCAGGGCGTAGTCGATGCCCACCTCGCTGCCGGCGGGGAAGTTGGCGGGATCGGCAAACTCTTTGTCCAGGATCTCCTGGATGTGGTCATCCTGAGCGGAGAAGATCCTCAGGCCGCCGGTGTAGACGGCGCGGAAGGCCTGCGAATAGGTGTATCCCTTCTCGGTCTGCAGATCCTGCATGACCTGGTCGATCAGCGCGTCCTGGTAGTAGGTGTAGATGGAGGATTCAGCGCTGACGGTATCTTCATGGTATTTGATGCGGGAGTACACATCGTCGGCCAGGGCTTCATCGCACTGCGCCTGGCTGATGTATCCCTGCCTGAGCATGTATTCCAGGACCATGGCTCTTTTTCCGGCATTTTCCTCCGGGTTCGTGATCGGGTTGTAACGGGTCGGGTTCTGGGTGATCCCGGCGATGACGGCGCTCTCGGACAGGGTCAGGTCGGACACATCCTTGGCGAAGTAGCGGAAGGCGGCGGACTGCACTCCGTAGCAGCCGGCGCCGAGGTTGATGGTGTTGAGATAGTCTTCGAGGATCTGGTCCTTGGACATGATCTTCTCGAGCTCGAGCGCCAGGTACTGCTCCTGGATCTTTCTCGGCAGGCGCTGCGCGAAGGTCCTTTCACTTGTCCAGTCCGTGAAGACGCTGTTCTTTAAAAGCTGCTGGGTGATGGTGCTGGCGCCTTCTGAGAAGCTTCCGGTGGTCACCCCTTTGATCAGGGCGCGGAAGATGCCGCGCACATCGATGCCGTTGTGTTCGTAAAAACGTTCATCCTCGATCGCCACGAAGGCGTGCTGGAGATCGAGAGGGATCCGGTCGAGGGTGACCAGGTCACGGTTGGCCTCCGGCAGGGTCAGCTTCTGGACCCGCTGTCCGTTCTGGTTGTAGATATAGGTGGCCGCCTGGGAGGGCGAGACCGCCGTCTCATCCAGCTTCGGTGCGTCCTCGATCACGTTCTTTACATAGTAAGCGCCCAGTCCGGCTGCGATAAAGAGCGCGAGCAGGATGGTCAGGAAGATCGTCTTAAAGACGGCAGCTATGAATTTTCGGCGCTTTCTTCTTGCGATAACGGCAGCTGTTCTTTTTGCCGGGTCACGTTGTGCGCGGGCCATTTAGATTCTCCTTAAAAAATAATATCGGCACGGCCGGGTCAGGGCCGGTATGTATGCTTGTGATCGTCACAAAAACAATGTATAATTATTATCAAATCATATCGGCCGGTCTGTGCCGGCGCTAATTTCATTTTAAGTTGCCGGAGTTTGGTTGTACAGAGAACTTTCTTAAAAAATAGTTACGAAAGGGAACTTTATACACGGAAAATGGGGTTCAGGATCGTTTACAGCGGCGGAGAGGGCCTGCTGGAAGAGAAAAAATCGAAATTCATCTCCCTGATCGAGCCGGTAACGGATCCGCAGCAGGCGATGGAGATCTTGGCGGCCAGAAAAAAGCAGTACTGGGATGCGCGCCATAACTGCTTCGCCTATGTGATCGGCGACCGGGGCGAGATCTCCCGCTGCAGCGACGACGGGGAACCGTCCGGGACGGCGGGCAGGCCCATGCTGGATGTGCTCACCGGCGAGGGGATCACGAATGTGCTGGCTGTCGTCACCCGTTATTTCGGAGGCGTCCTGCTGGGGACGGGAGGGCTGGTCAGAGCCTATTCGGGCGCGGTCAGGAACGCTCTCGAAAACAGCATCGTCCTGGAACGGACACCGGGGATACTGATGAAGGTGCAGACGGACTACGGCGGCTACGGGCGGATCCGCTATCAGCTCGACACGGGAGGCATTCCGGTGACCGATACCTCGTTCACCGACAACGTGGAGGTGTCCTTTATATGCACGAATCCGCAGCTTGAGGGAATAAGGAAGATGCTGATGGAGACCACCGGGGGAACGGCCGGTATCCTCGAAGAGAAGGATATCTTTTTCGGAATGGACGGCAGCTCGGCGATCATCCTGTGAACGGAGGATGTGGAGATGACGGAAAATGTACTGATCAGCATTACGGGACTTCATGCAGCGGCCGGAAATCCCGAGGAGGACATCGAGATCGTTTTTCCCGGGCAGTACAGGCTGGTGGGCAGTACTCACTGCGTCCGTTATGAGGAGACCTCCGAGGGAGGCGGCCTTACCAGGTCGACCATCCTGATCCGGCCGGATCTGGTCGAAGCTATCCGGAAGGGAGAGATCGAGACGAGGATGGTCTTTGACCCGAACAAGCGGTCACAGACATATTACGCGACGGAGTACGGGAAGGTGAGCCTTGGGATCTCCGCCGTCACCCTGAAGGTGGAGATCATGGATGAGATGATCAGGGCGGATGTGAACTACGCCCTGGATATGAACGGAAGCTTTGTCTCGGACTGCGAGATCATGATCCGGGTGGTCCCTTCCCATGTGAACGGGATCCGGCTGACAGGCCTCGGCTGAGACGGAATGGAGATGGATACAGGACCATATGATGAATAAAAATTCAGAAAGTCCCGTCGGCGTCTTTGATTCGGGCGTCGGCGGGATCAGTGTACTCAGGGAGATGGTAAAGCTGCTTCCCGGAGAGGATTTTATTTTTTACGGAGACAGTGAGAATGCCCCTTACGGGACGAAGCCGGCCAGGGAGATCCGTGAGCTGACGCTGCACTCGTGCCGGGAGCTGCGCTCGCAGGGGGTCAAGGCACTCGTCATCGCCTGCAATACCGCCACCTCAGCGGCGATCGTGACGCTGCGGGAAACTTTCACCGATATTCCCGTAGTGGGGATCGAGCCGGCGCTGAAGCCTGCGGTCCATATCAAGGAAAGGCCCCGCGTTCTCGTGATGGCGACGCCCGGGACGGTGGCCGGAGATAAGTACCGCCATCTGGAGCAGCAGTATGCCAAGGATGCGCAGGTGATCTCGCTGGGATGTCCGGGCCTGATGGAATTTGTCGAGAGAGGAGAGCTTGACTCGCCGGCCCTCGACGATTATCTGGAAAAGCTCCTGGCTCCTTACCGGGGAAAGGTGGATGACGTGGTGCTCGGGTGCACCCATTATCCCTTTGTGAAACGGGCCGTCAGCCGGGTGATCGGCGAAGGCGTGCCCATTCTCGACGGGAGCGGGGGGACGGCCCGCGAACTGAAGCGCCGGCTGGCCGCGTCCGGCCTGCTTCGGGAGAGAGAAAGCGGCGGAACCGTTGTATTTGAGGGCGGAGTTGCCCGGAAGGAGGAGCTCTGCCAGAAACTGCTCAGAGAGGAGGACTGACCGGTGAGGGACCATGCCGATTCATTTTCTGATGGGAACGATCGTAAAAACTGGCTGCTGAGGAATGCCTGCGTGATCCGCGAAGATGGATCACTCCTTAGGAATACGGATCTGTGGATAGAGAACGGGGTGATCACAAAGATCGCGCCGGCCGGGACGGGAAACGCGCCGGATGACTTTGAGCAGATCGACTGCAGCCGCTTCCACGTCTCGTGCGGACTGCCCAACCTCCATGTGCACACCGCCATGAATATCTTCAAGGGGATCGCGGAGGATGCCGATTCGGACGAGTGGTTCAACCAGCTGATCTTCCCCTACGAGAGCCGTCTGACCAGGGAGGATGTACTGCTTGGAACGAAGCTGGGGATCGCCGAGATGATCAACAACGGGGTGACGGTCTTCGCTGATCATTATTTCTTTGAGGATGCCGTCCTTGATGCTGTAAAAGAGTGCGGGATCCGGGCGGATCTGGCCCCGACGCTCTTCGGAATGGCTCCCGATTTCGACGACAGGCTGAGCGCTGTGAGGTCCTTTGTCCGTGAGCACCGAAACGATTCGCCGCTGGTATCGTTCCGGGCCGGCCCCCACGCCGACTACACCTGCCCGCCTGACGCCATCGGAAAGATCGCCGACTTTGCGCGCAGCGAAGGTCTGGGCATTCATCTGCATGTCTCCGAGGAGGCCGCCCAGGTGAAGCTGGCGCGGGAGCGTTACTCCATGACGCCGTTCGCCTACCTTGACCGGTACGGGATCTTTGACCAGCCTGTCCTGGTGGCGCACGGCCTGTGGGTCGAGGAGGAAGATCTGCAGTATCTCAAGGAGGATACGATCTTTGCCATCTGCGCCAAGACATATGAAAAACTGGCGATGGGCAGGGGCGGATTTTTCACTTGCCGGGACCGGATCCGGTACGGGTTCGGAACGGACGGCGCCGCCAGCTCCAATACACTGAACGTGGCGGAGCAGGCCAGGATGTTCGCCCTGCTGGGAAAATTCCTGGCGGATGACGCCCACGAGCTCAGGACGATGCAGGTATGGCAGCACCTGATGGGCGGGCACGGGGCCTTTGGCTTCGGCACCGGAAAAATGTGCGAAGGAGCGCCCGCCGACCTGGTGATCTGGGACCTGAATGCGCCGGATACATTTCCGGTCTACCATCCCGTCACCTCTATCCTCTACAGCGCAAACAGCAGCCATGTGCGCTTTACCATGGTGGACGGCCGCTTCCTCAAGTATGACGGAAAACTCCTGCTTGACGTGGATCAGCTGATGGCGGAGGCGGAAGAAACCAGGCAGGCGCTGATCGCGAGAGGGCCCGGAAAGGCTGAGGTCAGTTATCTGTAAGTGATCAGTGGCTCATTAAAAAAGTGAGTCAGGAGACCTCCTGACTCACTTGCTCATCTGGTTTTTATTTTTTCTTTTTCCCGCTCTTTTTCTGGCTTTGTTTCTCGGCTTCCTTCAGCTGTGTGCGCGCCTGGCTGGTCTTTTTTGAAAGCCTGTCGCGGAAGCGGGCGAAGAAGCCTTTTTTCTTTACTTTTGTATCAAGCGGTGCGCGGATGCCTTTGACTTCCATGATGTAGATACCGCTCACCACAGCCTTGACTTCTTTTTTGACCGGGATCAGGTCGAAGATGCTGCTGTCTGCGACCAGTGTCATGATCCTGGGACCGATCTTCGCCTTTACGATGGGCATCTTGGAGCGGCGCATCAGTCGGGGTGTCTGGTCTATGACGATCTGCGGAAGACCCGAGTCTTTTACCGGCAGCATCTTTTTGTCTATGACGAGCATGGAGATGACCTGTTTGGCGGCCTCCATCGCCTCCTGCTGAGCATCCTGCTTTTTCTGGAGTCTTCTTCCCAGGATATACAGTACGATCAGCGCTATGATCAGAACGACCAGAATGATCAGAAGCACTTTCAATAACGGTGACATAGTATTCCTCCTGTTTTGCCTGCTCTTATGCAGTCAGATTATCTGGGTTATTTTATCATTGTTTGCAGGGAAACGCAAGATGGGAGGGAGAGGGAGGCACTGACCACAAAATGGACACATTTGGCTGTTATATTTCCTTTGTATCAGCCCGTGCCGGTGTGGTATACTGTGGCTCAGAGCTGAATTGGAAACCAGACTCCGGTTTTTGACGTTCAAGAAGGGATGAATAACTTATGATGAAAAAAAACATATGGATGAGTTCGATGATCGCTGCGGGAATGGTGTTTGCTCTCAGCGCCGGGGCTTTTGGCCAGGAAGACGCCGCGGCCGGCGAGGAGATGGCCTCGACTGAGATGGCTCAGGGGGACGTGGATGTTCCCGAGTATGAAGAACTGGGAGAGAAGCCTTCCTACACTGCGCTCGATTATGTCACCCTGGGTGATTATAACGGCCTGTCGGTCATGATCGATGATTATGTGATCACCGACGACATGATCGAATCCTCTTTCTGGAGTGAGGTGGAGAACGGCATTGAGCAGTTTGAGCTCTACGATGTGGACAAGGAGAGCGCCGTGGCGGAGGGCGACACGGTCAATGTCGAGTACGTAGGCAGGATCAACGGAGAAGAATTCGAAGGCGGATCCACCATGGGCGAGAGCGAAGATATCGTCATCGGAGACGGTATGTTCATCGAAGGCTTTGAGGAGCAGCTGATCGGCGCCAAACCCGGCGAAACGGTCCAGGTGACGGTCACCTTCCCGGAGGATTACGGTGTTGAAGAGCTCGACGGCCAGGAGGCTGTTTTCGACGTGACGGTCAACTTCATCAAGCGGATGCCTGAAATGACTGATGACCTGATCAGCAAGATCACCCAGGGAGAGCATACCTCGATCGAATCCTTCCGCGAGGCGCAGAGAGCGTCCCTGGAAGCTGCCGGCGAGGAGGATAATGAGACCAGGATCAACGACGAGATCATGACCCAGCTCTACAATATCTGCGAGATCAAGGATTACCCGCAGGATCTTGTCGACTATTCCATCAAGTCTGTAAAGAATTACTATATCGAAATGGCCCAGACCCTGGGCATGTCCTTTGATGAGCTTATGGGGTACGGCTTCGAGGATAGCGGAGACAGCTTTGAGGATGTCGTGTATGACGATGTGATCAATGATCTTCAGCAGGAGATGATCATCAACGCGATCGCCGAGAAGGAAGGTCTTGAGATCTCCGACGAGGAGTACAAGGAAGGCTGCCAGAATTATGCCGAAATGTACGGCCTCGAGAGTGCGGAGGAGTTTGAATCCTATTATGATCACGACACCATCGAGCAGGCCCTCCTGACACTCAAGGTCCTTGATTTTGTCCGGGCATCCGCGGTGGTTGAGATCATCCCGGTTGAGGAAGAGACCGATCTTTATTTTGATGAAAGCCTCAGTGAAATGCTGACAGAGGATTTTGAGGACATGACCGAGATCGACTTTATCGATCTGGACGGGGAGATGGAGTCGGAACTGATCATTGAAGAAGTAAACGAAGTGGAAACGGAGGCGTGATCCCGGATCATGCCAGAATAAGGGAAGTTCCCGGTACCGGACGCATCGTCCGGCCGGGAACTCTTTTTTTTGATCATTTTTTCCTTGCACGGGTGGGTATCTTTTCATATAATGTTGAATGGTTTGAAAAGAGAATATGGTTAGGAGGGATGTTTTATGAACCAAACTGACGGCGCTGTCCGCAATGCCAGGACGCTGGGGATCCCCAGGATGCTCCTGCTCGGCCTGCAGCATATGTTTGCTATGTTCGGCGCAACGATCCTTGTTCCCATCCTGGTGAACAGCTATTTCGTCGATGCCACCGGTGAACCGCTGACGAAGGGACTTACCGTATCCATCACGCTTTTCTGTGCCGGTGCCGGTACACTGCTGTTCCATGTCTGCTCCAAGTTCAAGGTTCCGGCTTTCCTGGGATCCTCGTTCGCTTTCCTGGGTGGATTTGCCACGATCGCCAATCTGAACACCGGTATCTACACCAACATGAGCGCCAATGAGAAAGCTGCATACGCCTGCGGCGGTATTGTGGTGGCCGGCCTGCTGTACCTGGTGCTGGCATTGATCATCAAGATGATCGGCGTTAAGCGCGTGATGCGTTACCTGCCCCCTGTTGTCACAGGCCCTGTGATCATCTGCATCGGCCTGAGCCTTGCCGGTTCTGCGATCAACAATGCATCCACCAACTGGTTCCTGGCAGTCATCGCTCTGGCTGTGATCGTGATCTTTAACATCTGGGGAAAAGGCATGTTCCGCATCATCCCGATCCTGATGGGTGTGCTCATTGCCTACGCAGTCGCGCTGATCATGAACAGCTGCGGCATCAAGAATCCGGACGGAAGTGCCATTCTTCAGTTTGCTTCCATCGGCTCCGCCGGCTGGGTGGGTCTTCCCAATTTCCAGCTGTGCAAATTTGACCTGACAGCCATCCTTGTTATGGCACCGATCTCCATCGCGACCATGATGGAGCACGTCGGCGATATTTCCGCTATCTCCGCGACCGTCGGCGAGAAGTTTATCGCTGATCCCGGCCTGCACCGCACGCTTACGGGCGACGGACTGGCCACCGCGTTTGCCGGCCTGATCGGCGGCCCGGCCAACACCACTTACGGCGAGAACACCGGCGTTCTGGAACTGAGCAAGGTCTATGATCCGGCTGTTATCCGCCTCGCGGCAGTTTTTGCCATCATCATCAGCTTCATCCCGAAGGTGAGCGCTGTGATCAGCACCATGCCGGCTTCCATCATCGGAGGAGTCAGCTTCATGCTCTACGGAATGATCTCCGCCATCGGCGTCCGCAACGTTGTGGAGAACAAGGTGGATCTGACAAATTCCAGGAACCTGATCATCATGGCCGTGATCTTCGTGTGCGGCCTTGGTTTCAGCAACGGCATCACCTTCCGGGTGGGCAGCGCGTCCATCACACTGACCGCGCTTGCCATCGCTGCGATCGCAGGGATCCTGCTCAACATTATTCTTCCCGGCAACGACTATGAGTTCGGCGTAAACGAAAGAGGCGACGAGCACCGGGGACTGCATCAGTAAATTTTACATAGTGAGTCAATGAGTCGGGAGATGTCATGTCTCCTGACTCATTTTGATTCATAATGAGTCAGGAGATACGTACCCTGGCGCACTTGACATGAAAATTTATGTTGCATAAAATATAATAGTCTGATATATATTATATTATATGTTATCAGTAGATGTCTTTTTTTCTTTACAAGGAGAAAGAATTATGAGCAGTATCTATGACTTCGAACTGTTGGACAGGAAGGGAAACCCGGTTGCACTCAAGGATTTTGCCGGGAAAGTAATGCTGATCGTCAATACGGCGACCGGCTGCGGCTTTACTCCCCAGTATGAAGACCTGGAAGCGATGTACAAAAAATATCATGAGGCCGGGCTGGAGATCATCGATATCCCCTGCAACCAGTTTGCGGGACAGACGCCCGGGACGGATGAGGAGATCCATGAATTCTGCACGCTGCGCTATCACACCGAGTTCCCGCAGATGAAGAAGTCGGATGTGAACGGTGAGAATGAACTGCCTCTCTATACTTACCTGAAGAGCTGCAAGGGGTTTGAGGGTTTCGGAAAAGGCCCGAAGGCGCTGGCGATGGGGGCTATGCTCCGCACGATCGACAAGGATTATAAGAATAATCCGGAGATCAAATGGAATTTCACTAAATTCCTGGTCGACCGCGGAGGAACTGTGGTGGCCCGGTTTGAACCGACGATGAAGATGGAGGAAGTAGACAAACAGGTGAAAGCGCTTCTGTGATCTTTTGACCTGCCGGGATAAGGAGGACGACCATGACTGTTCAAGTGAAGGAAAGTACAAAGGATGATCCATATTATGGATTGAGACTTGAAAATCAGCTCTGTTTTCCGATCTACGCGTGTGCGCGGGAGATCATTCGTGCCTACAAACCGTATCTTGATAAACTGGACCTGACTTATACGCAGTACCTGACCATGCTGCTTTTGTGGGAGGAAAAAGAGTATTCTGTCGGTGAACTGGGAGAGAGGCTCTATCTTGATTCCGGAACGCTCACGCCGCTCCTTAAAAAGCTGGAGAGCAAGGGCCTTGTCTCGAGAAAACGCTCGGCTGTCGACGAGCGGGCGAGGGTGATAGCGGCTACCCCGAAGGGAATGGCGCTCAGGGATGTAGCGCTCAAGGTACCCGGCGAGGTGGCTCCGCTGGTCGCGATCGAATGGGAGGAGGCCAGGAACCTGTACAAAACTCTCTATAAAATTCTGGAAGGATTTTCGAGATGAAAAAGGTGGAACGTATCCGCAAAAGGGTTTTTGACATCATTCAGATCGGCAACACATCGGACCTGCCCAGCAGGATCTTCGACTGGTTTATCTCCGCGGTGATCATCCTGAACATTCTGGTCCTTTTTCTTCGGACCTTCGATGAGCTGGCCCCGTATGACCATATCCTGGCGGCAGTGGAATCGCTGACGATCCTGATCTTTATGGCGGAATATGCCCTGCGCATCTGGACGGCTTCCTACCTGTATCCGGATGAAGGGCCGGTGGAGTCGGTCCTGCATTTCCTGCGCTCGTTTGACGGCGTCGTGGATCTGCTGACCATACTCCCGTTTTTCTTCCTGTCGGGTTTTGTCGTCTTCAGGATGCTCCGCGTGGTAAGGATCTTCCACCTGTTCAGGCTCAATGCCAATTATGACTCGTTTAATGTGATCATCTCGGTCCTGTATGAGAAGAGGAACCAGATCATCTCCTCGCTGTTCATTATCCTGGTCCTGCTGCTGGCGGCTTCGCTGTTCATGTATTCGGCGGAGCATGAGGCGCAGCCGGAGAGCTTTAAGAATGCTTTTTCCGGGATTTGGTGGGGAATGTCCACGCTGCTGACCGTGGGGTATGGAGATATCTATCCGGTCACTTTTGTCGGAAGGACCATGGCGATCATCATCTCGTTCCTGGGTGTGGGAGCGGTGGCGATCCCTACCGGTATCATTTCCGCCGGCTTTGTGGAGCAGTACACGGAGCTTTCCAGCGGACGGCGCAGGACCGGTGGGACCGGGGAGATTTCCCTCCAGACGGTAGTCACGGATATCGACAGCGCCTGGATCGGAATGAACGCGGAAAAATTAAAAAAGAGCAGGGGGCTGATCCTGCTCATGGTAAAACGTTCCGGGGATGTTATTCTGCCGGCTGAGGATCCGGATATCCGGATCGCGGTGGGCGATGTACTCATCATTTATGACGGAAGGCCGGATGCACAGCTGTTTCCGGAACCATATAATTCAGTGGTATCACGCTGATAGAGAACAGCAGGCACTGTCTCATGCCGGATCGTTTCCCGGCTGCGGGCAGTGCCCTTTTTTGCTTCCTCGATCTGGGAGACGAGCATGGTGACGGCTTCGCGGGCGATCAGCGGGATCTGCTGGTCGACCGTGGAGATCGGATAGATGGAATCCCTGGAGATCGGGGAGTTGTCGAAGCCCACCAGCCGGTAGGAGTCCGGCAGGGTATTGTATTTGCGGACAAGGCGGTTCAGGAAAGCGTGGGCTCTGGTATCATCCGAGAAAAAGAGTCCCTTTTTCTGGCCGGGATATCTGTTTTCCAGCTCATCCAGCAGTTTTTCAACCGCGGGACTGATGGCTGTGAAGGAGACATCCCCGTCCAGGAAGATGATCTCATGGCGGAGATCATTCTCGCGGCAGTAATCGCGGAATCCAAGGATACGGTTGTAGGCCGGTATGGTTTCCGGAGTGGGCGTGTTCACGTGGATATAGACGTCGCACTGATGAGAGTGCAGGAGGGAGACAGCCATCCTGGCTCCTGCATAGTTGTCGCAGTTGACGCTGCTGATGAAGTCGTCCTCACGCTCGATGCTGACGACCGGGATGGGCAGGGAAGCCAGCTCAGACGATGGAAGGGTATGGCTCATGACGATCAGTCCCTCGATCTGGTAGGCCATCAGTTCCTCCAGATATTTTTTTTCGTGCTCAGGATCGCCGTCGCCCACAAAGACCAGGTATTTGAAACCGAATTCATTGTAGGTGCTCAGGATCTGATTGAGCATCTCGGAGAAATAGTGGAGGTACAGATTCGGAACGATGATGCCGACAAACTCTGTTTTCCCCCTGGCCAGGATCCTGGCTACCTTATTTTCGTGATAGTTCAGTTTATCAAGCGCCCGGCGGATGATCTCCTGATTTTTCGGCGTAAGAGAATCGGGGTTGTTAAAATAACGGGAGATCGTCGTCTTCGAAAATCCCGTGTAGCTGGCGATATCGTTGAAAGTTACGTTTTTCTTGTTTCCTTTATTCATTACCCACCTCTTCCCGGCAGCGGGACAAAGCGGCTGTTTACTGCTTTCATATATTGAATTGTTAGTATACAGGCCGGTCAGCAGAAATATGATTACAGCAGGGTCATCTGGAAAAATGATATTTGTATGAATTATATCAAATATGCACGAAAAATAGCAACAAATAACCGGTTCCTCAATAGCGAATCTGCTAATTACACAAAAAACGGTTGTCATTCTTGTCGATTATTTCGCTTTGAAATTGATTGACGTTCGTCAGATTGAATGATAATATGTTTTAGAAAGTAACCGGTTCCTCAACCGGAAAATGAAACCAAAGTACAGTGGATGAATTGATTTAAAAAGGAGGATCATTTCATGAAGAGAAGAATTCTTGCCGGAGCAGTCGTAGCCGCAGCTCTTACCGGTGCGGTCGCATCCGCAGCGATGGCTGCCGATGTGAAGATCACCATCTTCAACTCAAAGATGG
>DGTA01000017.1:32211-32343 GCA_002394165.1 Lachnospiraceae bacterium UBA4348
CAAAGATGGAGATCCAGAGCCAGCTCGAGGAGATGGCTGCTGAGTACACCGCAAACAAGGGCGTTGAGGTTGACGTATACTATTCCAGCGACACGGTTGCCGCTCATATGTCCACCAGATATGCTTCCAACG
>DGTA01000034.1 GCA_002394165.1 Lachnospiraceae bacterium UBA4348
AGTAGATCCAGTCATAGGTGCCGTCTTCTTCCTGAAAGATGGAATTAAGGCCCAGCTGGGCCGCCTGCTCCGATGACAAAGATGCAAAGTCAAGGTTTTCGATGTTTTTGATATCCATACCTTTACCTCTTTTCCCGGTCAGGGAATGCGCACCTCGCCGCTGACCGCTTTCTCAACTGAATACAGCATCTTATAATTTTTCTGGTCATAGGTGACCGTAAGGAAGCCTTCATCCATATCTGTATATTCCAGTATCCCATAAGGATTGTACGGCATCATGTCATCTGTGATGCAGCGCAGCTTGTTTCCCTCAATATCATAGATGTTCCATTTCTCATCTGTATCCTTCGCAAGGAAATACCCGTTCCAGATCGTGAAAAATCCGTCCTTTATACAGATCGGCTCAAATTGAAAATTCCCTTCCCGGTCGATCACCGTCACATATTTGTTTTGGTCAGCCCCTTCGATCCACATCACCGCAAGGTCATCATAAAACGGGCCTCCCTGCATCTTACGGTCTGAAAAGCCGTCCATATGCAGGACCATCTGATTGTTGTCATCCCAATAGGCGTGGGCTTTATAAAACCATCCGCCGCGATAGGAAGTACAACTTGAGTCATAATCGTATTCCGGCCATTCCAAGCCGTATATGCTCTGGCCAGTCCTCTCATAATAATAGTAATAATCCTCTTTCAGAAGGTTCATGCTCGTATCATACAAAGAAGCAACCGATCCGCCTCTCCCCTCTCCAACGGTAAAGCTGGTGTCCCGAAGCCGGAAACGGCCGTTCGAAATATGCTCAACTTCACTGGACAAGCCATCTGTCTGATAAAAAACTCCGGTTCCCGGATTATAAAAAGCATCCTTGATGCCGATCTCCTCACAGTTCAGAAAGAACAGACCGTCGCCTAAATAACGCGATACACGCATGGGGCCGCTCGCCATGGCAAAGATGTATGTATCTGTCGGTACACAGCGTCTATCCAGATGATACGGCCCGTCACAGACACCGCTTCCGATTTCATGAGCATATTCTAGCAGCGTTTTTCCGTATGCATCCACGGTCCCGATCTCATACTGATCTTCATAGAACCCGGTGGTATGCCGTTCTACAACAAATGCACCTTCACCTGCGGCAATCACATGTTCGTTATCATCCCGGTCCGGCTGCCATGTGATGTTTCCCTCAGTATCAATGATCACTTCGTAAGTGCCGTTGTCATCAATGGCAATATAATAGGCAGACCCGTTCGAAAACGGCGACAGATAACAGATCCGTTCCGTACTGTCGAGTGTGAAGAGAATGTCTCCGTCTGTATTCACCGCCGAAGTAACCGGATTGTCGCGGCTGCCATACTGGATCCACGCTATCCCGTCAGAAAAGGGAAGCACATTGAATGATTTGACGTCATACATGGATGAAGGCAGACTGTCCGCGGATTCTTCAGCCAAAGCAGGCTGAGCGCATACGATCAGGCCGATCAGTAAAACAAATAATCTTAAACGGTATGCTGTTTTCATATTTTCCGCCCTCCTCATCATCCGTCTTTTTTGCTGCGAGTGTATACTTTTTTATCATATCATATCTTTCAGTCTTCCCAAAGTCTTATATCGCAATTGTCAGAATGATTGACGGTAAGAAAGGAAAGATTTACTATATTATCAGTGACTTGTTTGATTTTACAGAACGGAGGACATCTCATGAAAATGAAGCGATTGGCGCTGTTTGCTCTGGCAAGCCTATTCCCGTGGACTGTTTTCTGTGCGGCAGGCGAGCCGGAAACCGAGAATTACGAAAAAGAATTCTATTTCAGGGACGGTATCTGCTGGGGATATGATGACGACCTGGTCAAAAGTGCTGAGGGAGACCGGGAATACTCCGAAGAACGGATCGGAAGCGGTCTGTCCCATTCACTGGTCTATCCTGATGTCACCGCCGCAGGGTCCGAAAATGTAACGCTGGTATATACATTCGTCGGAGATTGTTTATTGGAAGCCGTTTACGATTTTCCAACCGAAAACGTAAGCTTTGACAGACTTTACGGGGGATTGTGTTCTGTATACGGGCCGTCCTCTGACACGGTATCCGTTGAAAGGGCTTATGCATTGAAAAAAAGCCTCTATGGAGAGTCCTCCGATACAGGTTTGGATCCGCAGCAGTTTTCCTCCTGGGAACTGGAGGACGGCACCGTGATAATACTGGACGAAACACAGAACTCTCTTGAGATCGCTTACTGTAATGAAGCGGCTGCGCTCGCTGCCGCTCCGGCGATCCCCAGCGGACTGGAATGGGAGATGGATCCTGATCAGGCAGTGGAAGCTGCCGGTTATGAATATTGGAGCATGATGAGCGATGGAGATGACTCCGGCATGGCGTTTCTTATCCCTGAAGACGCAAAGTTCCGCAGCCTCAGATGCGTTCCTTCCCTGGTTATGCAGGACGACAAACTGATAATGATCACCCGGGAATTTGATGAGGATGATTATCATCTGAGCGGGGAAGACCTGGCCGAAATATATACAGAATTATACGGCGAGCCCGCCAGCCGGGAGACAGGTCCGGTGGAAGAGATCATGCTCATGTTCTTCGGGGAAGGCCTTGACGAAGAAAAGAAGCAGGATAGCTCCTGCTATTGCCTGAACTGGGATATGGGTGACGGAACTTATCTGACACTGTCAAATATGTTCGAAGATGATCCGGGGCTGATCATGTATAACAAAGATGTTATTGCAGCAGCTGCGGCACCGGAGACAGAGCCGGAGACGTTTAATTCAGAGGGGCTGTAAATAGGTATTGTAAGGTATTTAGTACGCCCATCGAACAAAAAACAAGTTAAAACAAGCCCGGACGCTGCAGCTGTCGTCCGGGCTTAAATATAATCAGATAAACCTCCCCGTCACACTCTCCTCACACTTCCTGATCTCCTCCGGCGTTCCGCAGGCCACGACCCGGCCGCCGTCCTCTCCGCCTCCCGGGCCCATATCGATGATGTAGTCGGCTGCCCGGATCACGTCCAGATCGTGCTCGATCACAATGACCGTAGCCCCGTGATCGATCAGTGTCTGGAACACACTCAGCAGCGTCTCCACATCCTTCGGATGAAGCCCTATGGTCGGCTCATCAAAGACAAACACCGAGTCATCCTGCTGCCTTCCCATCTCCGAAGCAAGCTTCAGACGCTGTGCTTCACCTCCGGAAAGTCCAGGTGTTTCCTCCCCGAGTGTCAGGTACCCCAGGCCCAGGTCGCGCAGGATCTCCAGTCTCGGTCTGACCGTTTTCATATCCCGGCAAAACTCCAGTGCACCGGCAACGTCCATATCCATCAGCTCCGGCAGGGAGCTCTCCTCCCCGGATCTGTTCCGGCAGCGGATCTTCTTGGCGTCTTTGGCATAGCGTGAACCCCTGCAGTCGGGGCAGGGAATGTTCACGTCCGGCAGGAACTGTACATCCAGTGAGATCTGCCCTGTCCCGTCGCACACCGGGCAACGGAGCGAGCCGGTATTGTAGGAAAAATCTCCGGCTTTAAAGCCATACTGCTTTGCGGCCTTTGTCCTCGCATAGATCTTCCGAAGCTCATCATGCACGTTGGCATAAGTCGCGACCGTAGAGCGGACGTTGATACCGATCGGCGTCGCGTCGATCAGCTTGATATGCTTAATACCCTCCGCTTCGATGGACCGGATGTGCGAGGGCATCTTTTTGCCGTTGCAGACCGCATCCAGCGCCGGGACGAGGCTCTCCAGGATCAGGGTCGTCTTGCCCGATCCGGATACCCCGGTGATCACGGTCAGGCCGGTCTTCGGAATACTGACCGACAGCGGCTTCACCGTGTGGATCTGATCCGTTTCCAGACGAATCGCGCCATGTTCGAAGGCACGCGTGTCCTCGCCGCACCGCACCGGTGTCTGCTCTCCGGCCAGGTACCTGCCGATCACAGAAGCATCATTCTTTTCAATTTCTTCAACTGTCCCGGAGGCGATGACTGTGCCGCCTTTTGCTCCCGCTTCCGGCCCCATCTCAATAAGCCAGTCCGATTCCCTCAGGATCTGCGTGTCATGGTCGACCAGCAGGACGGAGTTTCCGTCTTTTACCAGATCGTGCATGACATTGTTCAGTCCGACAATATTGGCGGGATGAAGCCCGATGGACGGCTCGTCCAGGACATACAGGACACCGGTCGTCCGGTTGCGCACCGCGCGGGCCATCTGCATCCGCTGTCGCTCTCCGGTGGACAGGGTGGACGAGGCCCGCTCCAGCGTGAGATAGCCAAGTCCCAACTCCATCAGCCGGGCCGCTGTCTCCAGGTAAGCCTCGCATATATTCTGCGCCATCGGACGCATCGCTTCCGGCAGGGAGGAGGGCACTTTTTTCACCCACTCAACAGAGTCTTTCAGCGTCATCTCACACGCCTGATCAAGGGAGATGCCCATCAGGCGCGGTGCTCTGGCCTCCTCCGAGAGTCTTGTGCCGTGACACTCAGGGCAGATATCCTCTTTGAGGAACTTCTCCACCCGCTTCATTCCCTTCTCATCTTTGACCTTATTCAGCGCATTCTGAACGGTCGCCACCGCGCTGTAATAGGTAAAATCCATCTCGCCGGCCGTCGCCGTATCCGCCTTCTTGGGCCGGTAAAAAATATGTTTCTTTACCATGGGACCGTCATAGACGATCTCCTTTTCTTCATCGGTCAGCTCCCTGAAGGGGATGTCGGTCCGAACGCCCATTGCCCGGCACACATCGGTCATCAGCGACCACATGAGCGAATTCCAGGGGGCCACGGCTCCGTCATCGATGGAGAGGCTCTCGTCCGGCACCAGCGTGCTGCGGTCCACTGTTCTGACCATTCCCGTTCCCCCGCAGCATTTGCACGATCCCTGGGAATTAAAGGCCAGTTCCTCAGCGCCGGGACCGTAAAAATGCTCGCCGCACTCAGGGCAGACGATCTCCTGCATCAGCGCCACCTGAAAGCCGGGCTCCACATAGTGGCCGTTCGGACAGCGGTGCGATGAGAGCCTGGAAAACATCAGGCGCAGGCTGTTGAGCAGCTCCGTCGCCGTACCGAAGGTCGAGCGGATGCCCGGAACCGAGGGCCTCTGGTGCAGCGCAAGCGACGCGGGAACGTGCACCACCTCATCGACATCCGCCCGGGAGGCCTGCGTCATCCGCCTCCGGGTATACGTTGACAAAGATTCAAGATAGCGCCGGGAGCCCTCCGCGTACAGAACGCCCAGCGCCAGCGAGGATTTGCCGGAGCCGGATACGCCGGCTATTCCGACGATCCCGTTAAGCGGGATATCCACGTCGATGTTTTTCAGATTGTGGACACGCGCACCGCGCACCTTAATTTTCTTAGGCTGATCCATGCAGTTTTTTTCCTCCTTGACCGGTCACTCCTGCAAATCTTCACTCTCGTACGACAGTTCCCACACCTGTGAATAAACATCCAGGGGATAGTCGGTGACGATGCACATCAGTACAAAGGCCTCGTACGGATTGGCCGGGTAGATCCCCATCATCCCGCAGCGCCCGAGAAGCTCATTAGCCGCGTCGATATACTGAAGATATCGCTCCGCCGGCCAGTCGGGCTCCACGGTCTGAGCATAAATGTAAAAAAGCAGCGTGATCAGGTCGAAGCGCTCCACGGGATGCGACCGGTTCAGGATGCCGCTGATGCGCTGCCGGCTCATCCGCCGGTTGGAAAACAGGGAAGCAAGCCGGCTGGCGGACATGGCCGTGAGATTGTTGTCCCGGTTGATTGGAATGCCGCTGCAAAGAGCCTTCTCCAGGTCCGCAGGCTTGATCCGGTCCGGTGTAAGAGCGGCCTTTTTCCCCATCCGCTCGCTTTCTTCATTGTATTCATCGCAGATGATGCCGCAGCATTTTTCGTACAGTTTTAAGAATTCCCGGTAAGCCCGGTCATCATCCGCGGCGCGGCCCTTCAGCAGGGAAAGATAGGTCAGGAGATTGGCCTGTGTCAGCAGCGTCAGTGTCGGCGACGCATTCATGGCGTTCCATTTTTTCTCCGAAAAGCTTCCCGGCTGCATTTCCTCATACTGCTTCTGCAGGGCCGCCGCGTTCGCGTAGGGAAGATCATTCCGGTAGCAGAACCAGCAGATCGTCTCGAAGGGATCGGTAAACCGGAAATCCTCCTCCTTGATGACCTTGGTCAGGAACTCGCTGACCTCCTCGGGGTTCATGCGCAGCGCGAAGCCCAGCACAAAGATCACGCTGCGGCGCACGTTCGGCTGGGTCAGCCACAGCTTGATCATCGCCGTTTTCTTGGTGCTTGTGGGCGTAAAGGAATAAGGCGCCTGGTTATCCTCCAGGCAGTCGCTGATCACCTTCTGATAGAAGGAAGTCGGGACCTCCCCAAAAGGCCTGACGATCTCCAGCTTCTCGTAAATATACCGCTTCAGGTAGTCCGGGAACAGCACCACTTCCATCTCTTTTGAGAGAAACTCGAAGATCATGTCCGCGTCCATATCCCGGAAATCATCCGAATCCATGACGCGGCTGATGCCGGCCGCCGCCCGCCTGGTGTATTCAAAATCCCTTATGGTCGAGTCAAAATCATAGTCCAGCCAGCTGCTCATCGGTCTTCCTCTTGTCCGCTCATTACAGATCGATCAACTTCGATCAAAAAAACAGTCGTGTTGTCGGCAGCGCCTTTTTCAAAGACTTTTTCCCGGAGCCTCTCCAGGCACTCCTCCAAAGATCCCGGCTCAGAGAGCACCCGGGCAATCTCCTCATCGGAAAGCATATCTGTTAAACCGTCCGAGCACAGGACATAGATATCCGCCTCGCGGTACGGCCTCTCAAAAACAGAGGGCTGCGGAAGGACTTCGTCGGTCATGCCGATGCACTGGGTCAGCGACCTGCGCCTGAACAAAACGCTGCGGATCACATGATCCGTGGAAAGCTGCGTCAGAGCACCGTCCCGGTAAAGAAAGCACCGGCTGTCCCCCACGTTGAAGCCGAAAACCGCCTCCCGGTCAAAGTAAAGCCCCACGGCCGTCGTGCCCATCCTTTGAATCTTGTTTTCCACCACGTAGCGGCAGACTTCTTCATTCATCGCCAGGCAAAGCTCCTGCATGACCTCCCCGGCATCCTTCGGAAAAACGTTGCCGGGAAGGGCTAGTGTCTGCCGGCCGAACTCCTTTGCCGCCAGGCCGGAAGCCGCTTCGCCCTGCTGCTCTCCGCCCAGTCCGTCAAAGACCGCGATCCATTGCTTTTCCTCCGGGATAAAGATTCCGGAGAACAGGTCCTCATCCCCGTGTTCCACAGGAAGGCTGCGTCCCAGGCACCAGAAATTGTCCTGGTTGCTCCTGCGGACCAGGCCGGTGCAGCTAAGGCCGGCATAATGCAGCTGATAATGGTTCATGTCTGTTTCTCCTTCGATCCGCCGGAAGCTGTCACTCAGTCTCGGCCTCCCAGATTGAGTCATAGTCCTGGTAATACGTATATTTCCGGGTACTGCTGTTGTATGTCACAAAGCCGTAGGGACAGCAGTTGATCAGGTAAAGATGGATATCCCCGTTCTCTTCAAAGATCTCGGTCCGGCCGTTGTACTCTTTTTGAATGCCCTGATAGGACAGCGAGTATGTGCCTTCGTAGTTATTAAAATCTCCCAGAGAAGCATCCACGGATACGCCTCCGTCAGTAAATGCGATTCGTACCTCGCCGTCTCTTCCGTTTTCCGTCCACGATGCGAAAACTCCATCAAGTTTCCCGCTCCGTTCAGGCCCGGAAAGCATGCCGGAGATCTCGCAGGAACTCTTTTCACCGCTGCACAGTACATTCTGGTAGAAAGCCCTGCTGCTGCTTCCTATCCGGTCCAGATAAACCGGTCCGTATTTCCTGCCCCCGTATTCTCCGAAGCTCAGATCATACTCAAGCGTATCTTCAAGCATTCCCGCCACGGATGCCCCATCGCTCCTTCCCTCGAGGCCGCGGATGATCTCATCCACCGAACCGTCCGGGTAACCTTTCCGGTACTGTCCGCTGTAAAGCAGAGCGGATATACTGCTGCCTGCTTTTCCGATCCGGAGGACATCGCCGCCTTTGATCTGGTAGGATCCGAACAGATAGTAGGTATGCTCAAACTGGTCTTTAAAGCCAAGGAGCATGATGTTCTTATCCAGGTCTGGAAGGACACTGAAAAAACAGGGCATGTCACACACATTCCAGGTCCCCTGATCCGTTTTCACATCCATATAATTATCGGCGGAGGGTTCACTTTCCATCGAAAAACTGCCCCACATTACCGAGTCCGCGAGCAGTCCCTTTTTCACCTTCTGCTCCTCCGACATCAGCGCGTTCCGGTTCATATACAGAAACGTGCCAGCCCCTGCGGCCAGAACCAGAAGCAGGAGGATCACCGGGATCAGCTTTTTTCTGCGGGCGGGTTTTCTTCCGGTTTTTGCAGGATCCGAGTGCTTTGCCTTCGCTTTTTCCGGTTCCGTACGCTCCCGTTCTTTTTCCTGCTTTCCGCCGCTGCAGCACTCCATCAGCGCCTTGCGGCAGAGTTCGAAGCTCGGGTACCGCTCTTCTTTCCGGTACGCGCAGCATTTCAAAATGACTTTGGCCGCCTCCGGGGAAGCATCGGCCGGTGCGGGAAGTTCCTGCCCTCCCATTCTTTTGCGCAGCGCTTCTTCCCGGTCTTTGTAAAAGACCATTTTGGTGTCGGGATCGATAAACGGATCCCGGTTGCGATTCAGGAAACGGTACAGCACAAGTCCCAGAGAGTACTGATCCGCCTGGGAATCGTAGGCTTCCCCATGATAGATCTCGGGGGCCATATAAGTGAAGGTGCCCCTCAGCGACATGTTCAGGGACGCATCCCCGATCTGCCTGGCAACCCCGAAATCACCGATCTTGAAAGTTCCGCGCGGGGAAACCAGGATATTCTCGGGCTTGATGTCCCGGTGGAGGATGCCCTTTAGCTCACAGCTTTCCATCGCTGAGCACAGCTCCTCCCCCAGCCGCAGGACCTCCTGCTCATCCATGGGATGGGTAAGCAGATAATCCTTCAGCGGAGTGAGCAGTTCCATCAGCAGGAAAACCGTCCACTCCATGGACCCTTCCTCATGCTCCAGCGAATAATCATAGATCCGGACCACATGATCGTTGTCCTTCAAAAGCTCCATGGTATGGATCTCCCCAAGCACGCTCTGGACAAGATTTTCGCAGTAGCTTGTCCGGTCATGCAGGTCCGGATATTCATAGGAAAGCGCATTCTCCTCCGATTCATTGGAGGGAATGCGTATGATCTTAACGGCCGCGGTCTCCTCCGGATGCCCTTCCTTGTGAGCACTCCAGACGGTGCCGTAAGAACCGGACCCCAGGCTTTCCGTCAGGGTCCAGTCCGCCCATTTTGAGGGAAGATGAATGCTCTCATCCATGTGATCTTTGCTCCTTAAGCGCGTCCCGGCATTACTGCCTTCGAAAGCTGTTTCGCAAAGATTATATCACAGGATAAGAGCGGATGACGAGGTCAGAATGCCTTCGTGAAATACCGGCAGATCTGCTGGGCAGCGGAGCTGAGCTTCGAGGGAACCTGGAACCTGGAGAACATGTTGTGCTTAAGAGAGTCCGCGCTGACCTGATAGGTAACGGTTACCGTGCAGATCCTTCCAAGAGAAGTAAACATCGCGATCTTCATTCTCATCACCTTGGCCAGCTGCTGAACCGGCTTCGGAAGCAGGGTGAAATTCAGGTACCAGGTGGCTCTGTAGGTCCACACCTTGTTCGTTTTCTTCACCAGCTTTATTCCGCCTCTCTCGATCATATCCGTTCCGAGGCCCTTCGCTTTCTGGCTGGTCTTCACGACGAGGATCTTCTTGGTCTTCGTATCGTAAGTCACCTTGAAAGTATCTTTGCCGTACATATCCAGGCATTTGAATAACGACTCGGAATACATCGGCGTGTAGGATCTGGTCTTCGTTGCTTTTTTCGCTGCCGCAAAAGCACTGCCGGGCATCATCATCGTAATGGCCATCGCAAGGATCAATGCAAAAGAAACTGCCTTTTTCGTGAGCTTACCGGATACAGCGTTCATTAAGTTTTTCATGGTAAATTCTCCTTCCTGTGTGAGATATTTGTAATGGCTTGACTGCGTTTCAATTTGTTTCTTTGTTTTGTTGAGCCTATCTTACCGCGGGCAGGAAGGAGATCTGTAAAATTTACTTTCCCGTCAAAGAGGGGTCTCGTCAAAGAGGGGTCTGACCCTTTTCGCACTTCAACGTGCGAAAAGGGTCAGACCCCTAAACAATTCTAAACAATTTAAACAATTCTATACAATTGCCAGAAACATATCCACCGCTGTTTTCAGGATCCTGTCATTAAAATTGTAACTGTCCGTATGTACTGCCGGATAGTCCTCCCCGTTCCCGATATAGAACATCGCTCCGGGGCACTGCTTCAGATAGTGGCCGAAGTCTTCGGAGGCTCTCCACAGCTCTTTCATTTCGATGACCGGCAGCTGCAGGCTGCCTGCCCCGTGGAGCACGCGCTCCAGCGCTTCATCGTGGTTTATGGTCTCCGGGAAATAATCTTGTATTTCATGTTCTGTCCCCAGGCCGTCACGCGCTGACAACTCCGCTGCCTTCGAAAGGAGTGCCGTCTCCATTTCCTTCATGAACGGCTCCTGCCCGGCCCGAAGGGTCACACTTAAGAATCCCTCACCCGGGGAAATGCCGAAATCGCCTTCACCGCAATGCATTCCCACGATCGTGCACAGGGCCATGCCATCGTGCGGTTCTTGCGCCAGGTGCTGCGAAAACAGCGCCAGTTCCGCGATCGCCGCAGCCGGACTTAAGCCCTGCTCCGGGGCACTGGCATGGGACGGCTTCCCGCGCAGGCTGATCGTCACACCCTCCGATGCAGGCTGTGTCAGTCCTCTCCGGTATACAATGCTGTTTTCCGGATAGCCGCTGAGGTTGTGGAATGCATAGATCCCGGTGATCCCCTTCTCCCGGATCAGTTCTGCGCAGCGGACAGCTCCCTGACCGGTCTCCTCAGCAGGCTGAAAAATGAGATAGACGCAGCGGTCCGGCTCCAGCTTATCCAGTTCCAGCGCCAGACCACACAGCGCTGCCATATGCCCGTCATGGCCGCACTTGTGAGAGATACCGGGGCGTGAGGACCCATAAGGAAGGTCAATGCACTCATCCATCGGAAGCGCATCCATGTCCGCTCTGAACGCGATCGGCGGAGCAGCCTCCGCTTCTGCCGATCCACGCCTGAGCGCATAAAACCAGCCATCCCTGCCGACGATCTCAAGGGACGTATTCTCCCGCAGGAATGCCATCAGTATCCCCATCGTTCCGCTTTCATGGAGCGACAGCTCCGGCCGGCTGTGCAGCAGATGTCTCAGTTCTGTGATTTTCTCCAGGTTGTCCTGACTGATATGTCTCATGAGGCCGCCGCCTTTCTGCCCTTGTTTTTGTCAGTCCTGATCGTAGCCGCATAGGCACTGCTGCGCAGGCCAAGCTGCATGAACACGGCACCGACCTTGTAGATGCGTTCCGCAGAAAAGGTGTACAGGGCCGCCAGGTAGTTGTCGATCGCGCCTTTATATATTCCGTAAGCAAGTCCGAAAGTGATCACTGACAGTAAAAAAGCCTGATACTTAGATTCAGGCCTGA
Organism: Lachnospiraceae bacterium UBA4348; assembly: GCA_002394165.1. Classification (GTDB taxonomy): domain Bacteria; phylum Bacillota; class Clostridia; order Lachnospirales; family Lachnospiraceae; genus Merdiplasma. The sequence goes on from DGTA01000034.1 coordinate 11,647, forward strand.
ATATTTCCCCCAGCCTTTTTTTCATGTCACTTCTCCTTTAAGCTGCGCCTCGTATCCTGTACCACAAAAACTTTAACCGCACAGACTCCGGCAGTCAATCACTTCTGTATGTAATTTAAAAAAGAACGTAAAAAAAGACCCTGCGCCGGCATGAACCTGTTATTAACTGATTTTTGTATGATATACTTATGTGCAGTTGATCGGAATTGTGAGGGAAATTATGAGAATACATTTTATACAGCAGGATTCCTGGGTCCTGCCCGGGGAATACCTCTCCTGGGCTGAGAGAAACGGATATGAAACAGCCATAACGAAATGCTGGGAATATGAGCCGGTACCTGAAAACGTCAGTGCGGATATGCTGGTTGTTCTGGGAGGGTATCAAAGTCCGGCTACCACAAAAGCGGAATGCGATTATTATGACGCAGAGGCTGAGAAAGCTTTGATCCGCCGGTACGTGGAAGCAGGGAAAATGGTAATTGGTGTCTGCCTTGGCGCACAGCTTCTCGGGGAAGCGCTCGGAGCCGCGTATTCCCACAGTCCTGAGCGGGAAATCGGCCCGGTTGAAGCGAGGCTCACCGCCGCAGGAAGATCCGATCCCTTTTTTGCAGCCTTCAGTGATACTTTTCTCGCGGGTGAGTGGCACAACGATATGCCCGGACTGACAAAAGACTGTGTGGTCATCGCAGAAAGCGAAGGCTGCCCCAGACAGATCGTTCGCTATGGCCGGTATGTGTACGGCTTCCAGACACATATGGAATTCACCCACAGCATTATTGCTGCCGGACTTGAAGATGCCGGCGGGGATCTGGACTGCAGCGGACGTTTTGTACAGACAAAGCAGCAGCTCCTGGATTTCGATTATTCCGGGATGAACGCCATGCTGTCTGAATTCCTTGACGCCATTGCAGCGGATTACTGTGCTGAAAACAGGTGATGCCCGGCACCGATCTACATCTGCATAATCAGAAGAGATTACGTGGTTTATCACCAAAGAAATTTACCGGGATCTTTCTTTCCTTTGCAATCCGCTCTACACTCTTTACGACCGGGCAGGCGTCCGCGTCGATCAATATTCGTATCATCTTATTTCCGTTCGTATTTTGCAGATATTTTTGAGTAAGTTAAGGTAAGAAGGGGAAGAGCGATGATGCTTCCCGCCATCAAAACAATGCCGCCTGCAGCCATGTTACGGCAGCCAAGAATAGTACTTATCCAGAAAACTGCGGAAAAGACCAGCCATATTATATTTCCCATGTGTACCTCTCTTCTGCAGATCAAGATTTACATCCCGGCAAACCTTTATGAAGCAAGCTTCATTCAGTTCTCCTCCATATCATACACGAACACTTCATGTATCTCTTCGCTGTAGCCCTCATAGAAACCGGACGGCATCCCGGCTTTGATCTTTGCTCCCCGATTATACAGAAGGAGAAACTGTCTGCGCTCGTCATCAAACGACAGGCCTTCAATCTCTCCCTGACGTGTTACGTCATCAAATGTTTTTTCCAGACTTACGCTTCCGGTCTCTTGATTTTCAGAGACCACCACCCTGTACATGTGGTCTGGTTCATTATCATCGGCATCCCCGTCATCACTGGTTATGTACAGGTTCCCGTCAAAACAGGCGATGCCCTGGATCCATTTTGGAGCCGGCTCCATCTTCAGTTTTCCCTTGTAACCTCCTGTATCAAGATCGTACATGTAGAGATACTCACTGGATTCGTCATCGATCCACGAGGTCATATAAACTGTCCGCTCATCGGAGTCAACAGCGATCCCGCTGCACTCCATCTGGCCGGTATCGTCCCTGAAGGGAAAGACTCTTTTAAGTGCCAGCGTATCGCCGTCATAGACTGCGACCTGTATATTTTTCCCTTCTCCGTCCATAAAGTATTCCACACCCAGATACAGCTCATTGTTGTACACGTCAATGTCGCCGATATGATTGACCTCCAGTGTGCAGCCCTCAAACGGCTCCGTGTTTTCAGCCACAAGATTCCAACTGCTGTCGTATTTGACCAGCGTCCCGGAACCGCTCACCCAGTAATATCCGTTTTCCGTGCATACGCCCTGCCTGCCTGCGACAGGATGCACCTGTGTCAGATCATATCTTAGCGCAGATGCTTCCCTGTGAAAGTTGCCTGTTCCGTCAGTCAGTACCTCCCCGCCGTCAATCGTTTCCACTCGCAAATCAGACAAGGGAGCATCCGGGGCGGAAAAGACAACTATATCCCCTTCCTGTTTCCATGGCACTGCAAAAGCTAATTCACCGGATGCCCCGGAGCCGGATTTAATCCTGATATCCGCGGATCCGTCCTCATGAAGGGTTATCACAGATCCTGTTTCGCGGTCCTTCCATACACCGGCCAGCGATCCGGCCGATGCCCCGGCATCCCCTCCGGCATTTTTATAAGCGGCTGATAATAAGCTTAATATAAGAACTCCCAACAATATCATTCTGTTCATATCATTTCTCCTGTTCCGGTGTCGGTTTTTCTATAGATTGTACAGGTTTTTCTTCCTGGAAACAACTTCAGGAAATGTAAGATAAAAATTTTTTTTGCAATATATACTTGACATTCTCCGGGATGCAATATATAGTTGACATCAGTTACGAAAGGAGGTGTCCGATGCGAAATCTGAAGATGAAATTTCGGCGGATCGAACTGGGATTGTCCCAGACCGAACTGGCAAAAAAAGCCGGCGTTACCAGACAGACCATCGGCCTGATCGAAGCGGGCGAGTTCAATCCGTCCATAAAGCTCTGCAACAGCATTTGCCGCGCACTCGGCGTCACTTTAAATGATATCTTTTGGGAGGAAGAAGAAAATGAAAATGAAAAGTAATCTTGATGAAATGCAGGAACAGGAACTGCTGAAGATCGAGCACAACGGCTGCTGGCTCGCCTTCTGGCTGCTGCTCCTTTCCATGGTCGTACAGAGTATTGTCTTCGGCGCTGCGTCATTCAAAACACTCGCCGGGGAGTGGATCGTCTTTATGATCCTGGCCCTGTATCTTGCCTTCGCCTGCGCAAGAAAGGGAATCTGGGACCGGAAGATCCCGATGACCAATAAATCCAATCTGATCATTTCGCTGATCGCCGCGCTCCTTTTCGGGTTCTTCAGCGCCGTTATGATCTTCAAAAACTATCAGAAGCCCGCGGGAACCATGCTGGCCGCCGCCATAACCACGGTGATCACATTCGTCCTGTGCTTCGCAGCTCTTACACTGACGATGAAGCACACGGAAAAAAGAAAAGCCCTCATGGAAGCAGAGCCTGCCGACGCGGACGAACTGTAAGAATAACGTTCCCGGAAATAAAATACCCGGTCACTGTCAGATGACAGCGCCCGGGTATTGTTTTACTTTCCAAGGCTGCTCAGCAGCATTCCGCCGACTACCAGCACCACGCCGGCCGCGCCGCCCCATGTGACCGCCTCGCCAAGGAAGAAGGCACTCGCGATCATTGTCACGACCGGCACGGCATAAACGTAAAGGTTCGCCTTCATGGCGCCGATCTGAGCGATCGCTTCGTTCCACATAAGATAGCAAAGGGCACTGCAGATCAGGCCCAGGTAAGCCAGTCCGCAAAGGTCACCCAGTCTCATCAGCCCGATCCCGGCCAGGCTGCCATCCTCCGTAAGGAGCAGCGGCAGCGCCGTTACGATCCCGTAAAACATCAGCTTTCGCGTGCTGAGAAACGTATCATATTTATCCATGATCCGTTTGGCAAGGAAGCCGTACAAAGCCCAGCAGAAAGCGGCGGCAAGCGCCAGCATGTCGCCGAGCGGGTTCAGCTTCAACACGAATACTCCGTTGAATACGACAAACAACACGCCGAAAAATGCGATCCCGATACCGGTCATCTCCCGCCCGGACAGTCTCTCATCCCGTTCAAACAGGCGAAGCATCAACGCTGAAGCGATCGGAGCCGCAGAAACCAGGATGCTCACATTGCTGGCCAGCGTCAGGCGAAGCGCCGTATTTTCAGCCAGATAATACAGTGTATTTCCGACCAGGGCCAGTACGATAAACTGCCCTTCTTCCCGCCATTTAAAATACCATTTCGGATAGATGACCCAGATCGCCAGCCATGCGATCACAAATCGCATGAGCATCAGCTGCACCGGGGTGATCTTAGCCATCAGGCTCTTGCTCACCAAAAACGAGGTACCCCACGCAATGACACAGAGCAGGGACAGCAGGTGGCCTTTCAGCTGTTTTTTGTCATTCATTCCGTCTTAAAGGCTCTTTGATCAAAGCTTCCCGTAAATCTTCTCGCACGCCTCAGTGTAATCGTCGGTCAGTCTTCTGAGCCTGTAGGACAGGTGCTGCACGATCATGTAGACCTTGGACGGGTTCTTCGTGAGGAGATCTTCCAGGTCATCCATGGTGATGATCTCGAGGGTCGTATCGTCTTCGAGGGCAATGGCCGTGGCGCTGCGCGGTTCCTCACCGATCAGGCCCATCTCGCCGAAGAACTGGTTGACGTTCAGCTCGGTGAGCTTGTTCTCGTTCTTGGTACCGTAGCCGGTGTAGATGCCTACGCGGCCCCAGTGGATATCATACATGCAGTTTGCATGGTCTCCTGCGCGGAAAATAACCGTGCCCTTTTTGACGGATTCGACGTTTTTGGCAAAGCCCGACGAATGACTGATCTCCTCAAATGTCAGGTCTGACAGGCTGCTTCTCTTATCGGACTTTTTGAATACACTTTTGATCCTGGCAAGCAGGCTCTCGTTCTGGATGGGGGTATTTTCATCCAGGAACTTCTTCACTTCATCATAATCCGCTGTCAGGGAACGGATGCGCTCACCGAAATGATTGACCAGGCTCTTGACTCTGGTCGGATCCTCTTCCAGGAATTTTCCAAGATCGGAGGCGGTGATCTCTGCCACTTTGGCGCCTTCCCCGATCGCCACTGCGCTTGCGCTGCGCCTGTATCCGTCAATGACGGCCATCTCGCCGAAATACCCTCCGGTTCTGATCTCTGTGAGTACCTGCTCATCCGGCTCTCCCAGATTGATCACTACTTTTACGGAACCTTTCAATACCTGGTAAAACGTATCTCCGAATTCACCCTCGCGAAAGATCACGTCGCCCTGATTAAACTGTTTTTCTACCACGCCTTTTCCCTGCCTTTCCGAATTTAAAAAATTCAATATACAACATAATAAACTAAGATATATTTTACCGAAGCGGCATGCAAAATGCAAGCATGGAAGGTTCCTGCGATTGTGCTTTGTAACAGCCTCCGCAGATGATAGAATAGAGGGTGAAAACGCAGCTACACCGGCATACAAAAAGGAGCACTGCCATGGATCTTCTGATCGATACCTGCGTCCTGCCCAGGTCCTGTCTGGAGGAAGCATTATACTACCCCACGCACACCGATATCCCGGTCGGTTTTGAACTGCTGCCCATGTTCGATCTCCCCGATTTCCAGGACAACCTGGAGGCCAATCTGTCCGTATTCCAAAACCGGCCGCTGGTCTTCCACGAACCGGTCTGGGGGGTAGAGCACACAGCACCCATGGGCACCCATGCCTATGACGCAAGCATGTTCCATATCCTGCTCACCCTGAAATACGCGCGCATCCTGAAGCCCTCCCACATGGTCTATCACCTGAACAACTGCCGGGTGGACGAGACAGAAAAGGACCGGATGCTGGCCACCACGCTGGAAAATCTCGAGGAGATGAAATTTCTGTTTGACTTTCTCACCATTCTGGTGGAGAATACGGGAACAGCCACAGACAAAAACCGGCTTCTCGACCAGGATGAGTTTACGGATCTCTGCGTCTCACGGGGACTGGACGTGCTGATCGATGTAGGCCACGCCAACGCCAACGGGTGGGATCTGAAAAAACTGGTCACGGATCTGAAAACGCAGATCCATGGCTTTCACCTGCACAACAACGACGGAGCGCACGACCTGCACAACCGTCTTCCCGACGGAACACTGGATTTTGAGGAGCTGATGCCGTTTATCGCAAAGACCTTGCCGGATGCATTCTGGGTGATCGAATATACAAAGCCGCTCTACCACAAGGAAGCGCTGCTGATGGATATCCGCATGCTGGACCGCTTCCGCAGGATGGGAGAAATAAAAGAATGAACCAGCAGCCAAATGCTAAAAATATGCAGTTCATCACTGACAATATGGAGGATGCCGTCTGCGTCACCACCAAATCCGGGTACCTGCAGTTCGCCAACGCCGCCGCCATGACCCTGCTGGGGATCACCTCGGAGGAGATCCCGGAAAAAAGGATCTGGGAGCTGTTCCCGCTCGTGGAGGAGAACGACAACCTCATCCAGCTGTTCATCGACGCGATGACCACCGGGGAGAATACCCGCGAACAGCTGGTCAACTATGTGAACGCAGCCGGACAGCTCTCCCAACTTCGCGTCTGCCTGCGCTACTCCAGGGAGGACGGGCTTTTCCTCATCATCATGACTGACCTGACGCAGCTGATCAAGGTCATGTCCGCCTTTGCCCGCTATACCTCCCCGCAGATCGCTGCCTACGTTCTCGGCTCGCCGGAGGGCGAAAGACAGGGAGGCGTTTCCCGCACAGTGTCCATCCTGATGAGCGATCTGAGGGGCTTTACCAGTATGGGCGCTTCCATGGAGCCGGATGAACTGATCACGATCCTCAACCATTATTTTGAGGCCATGGTGGATGTGATCGGACGGCACGGCGGCACAGTCATCGAATTTCTCGGGGACGGCATCTTCGCCGTGTTCGGCGCTCCCGGAGATGACCCCTATCACGCCCTGCACGCAGTCCAGTGCGCCATCGGGATGCAGAACGCCATGTCCGATGTCAACGAGTGGAATAAAGAGCACGGCTTTCCTCCCATGGAGATGGGCATCGGCATCAACTCCGGCGAGGCGGTCGTCGGCAATATAGGCTCTCACAAAAAAATGAAATACGGATGCATGGGCGACGCGGTCAATCTGGCCGGCCGCACCGAGAGCTTTACGGTGGGCGGGCAGGTCTTTATCACCCAGAATACCCGCGATATGATCGCCGAAGCGGTGGATACCGCCTCAGAGCACAGCTTCCTGCCCAAAGGACATGCTGTCCCCATGAAGGTCTTCGATGTGCTGGGAGTGGGCAATGTTCACCTAAGCGCCGGGCATGAGAATATCTCCTGGCTGCAGGGCGGGGATGAAGGAGCGGCGGTCACTTTCAGTGAAGTGGACGGGAAGATCGTCAGCGAAGAAATATATACGGGCCTGGTCAGAGCCGTGTCGGAGGATCATCGCTATGCACTGCTCAGTACGGACAGGCCGCTTGAACTGCTGCAGAATATCATGCTTGATATCGGGGGACGGCTTGCGGCCAAGGTGATGGCCGTTCAGGACGAGGATTATGTGATCTGCTTTACCGCGAAGCCTTCCGGCTTCGACCAGTGGATCGGGCACTTTGAAAGCAGATGAGGGAATTTATGGGTATTTCGAACGAAGAACTGATGCATCTGATCCGGGAGGATCTCGAAAAATACAACGGGGTGCGAAGACCTCTGAAGGCCAGTAAAGCGGAACAGCTTCTGGTAAAGGCGGTCTCTCCCCGGGAGCTTCATCCCAACCCGGACGATGAATTCTGCAAAAAGGATGTCGGGCCCAGTTTCCGGATCATAGACGAATACGCCGAAAATTTCCGCAGAAGTACCCTGATCGGGACGGACGTTGTCGGCGAAGCGCTGGTCGTGGAAAAAATGTATCCTGACGGGTATCTGATCCTGAACGGCCACCACCGCTGGGCAGCTGCTCTGCGCTCTGACCTGAAGAAGGTCCCGATCAAAATAGTCAACCTCACGCATGAGGAGGATATCCGCAGGATGCTCGAGAATGCCCGCAGCAATGTGCGCGTCGTCTTCGACCTGGATGAGGTCATCTTCTGCCGAAGTGAAGTGGAAGCGGCCGAGGCTGAACTGCCCCAGCCCTTCAACCGCATCTTCAAGGAGCGCATCCGCAAAGGCTTCCCGGCCCTGGCGGCCGCCCTTTCCGAGGAAGGCTTCGACCTTTGGGTCTACACCAGAGGTCTCTACTCGGTCGATTACCTGGAAATGATGTTCGCAGAATACCATATCCACGTTGACGGCATCGTCAGTGAAGCGCGGACCGCAAAAAAATTCGCCGCCTCCATGAACGGGGAAGCGGCGGACAGTATCAAAGAAAAGAAGCCCGTCACGATCCTTCATATCGACCGTGACTCCGTGCTCTGTACCAACTCTCAGGCCAAAGCCTTCGAGCATGTCACCTTTGAAGCCTCCGATGAAGACTGGGGCTGTGAAACGCTCAGGGTGGTCAGAGAGCTCACATCAGCGGCGCAATGAACTGCATCAGTCCGCCTGCCGCCTTATAGAAGAACTTTTCGTTTTTGATCGTTTCCGGGGTGACCTCGCGGCATTTGGCCAGTGTCTCCCGGAAATCTTTTTCTATATCCGGGATGCAATCGGTCCGGTACATGTAGGTGGCGCACTCGAAGTGATGATACAGGCTCCTGTAATCCAGGTTGATGGTTCCCACGACAGCCTTCACATCGTCGCTGACGAACACCTTGGCGTGGACAAAGCCCGGTGTATATTCGTAGATCTTCACACCGGCCCTGACAAGGCGCCTGTAGTGGGATTTGGCCAGGGCGTACGCCAGCTTCTTGTCGGGGATGCCCGGCAGGATGAGCTTTACGTCAACGCCTCTCTGCGCCGCAAACTTCAGCGCTGTCTCCAGTTCCCCGTCCAGGATCAGGTAAGGCGTCATGATGTGGACATAACTCACTGCCCTGTTGAGGATATCCATGTAGACCGCCTCGCCGACCTTGTCTTCATCGAGCGGACAGTCGCTGTAGGGAACGACATAACCCGAAGGTTTTTCCGGCATTTCCGCCGGTGCACTGATCCATGGTTCAAAGACCGGATCATCTTCGAAAGCATTCCACATCTGAAGGAACATCAGGGTAAAGCTTGCCGCCGCATCCCCCTTCAGCATCACCGCCGCATCTTTCCAGTGCCCGAAGCGCTCCCGCCGGTTGATATACTCATCCGCCAGGTTCACGCCGCCGTTGAATGCCACCTTGCCGTCGATCACCAGGATCTTGCGGTGATCGCGGTAATTATAATGTGAGGAAACGACGGGCCGGATGGGTGCGTAGGATTTTGCCCGGATCCCGTGCGAGCGCAGCCGGCTGCAATAGTCGCCCGGAAGAGTGGATACCTCGAGCATGCCGTCATACATGACTCTCACATCCACGCCCGCCCTGGCTTTTTCGATCAGGATCTTCAGGATGCTGCCCCACATATACCCCTCATCGATGATGAAGTATTCCAGAAAGATGAACTTTTCCGCCTTCTCCAGCTCTTCGAGCATGGCCGCGAACTTGTCCTCTCCTTGCGGAAAATAAGTCACCTGCGTCTTGTCATACACCGGGAAGCATCCGCTCCGGTTCAGATATTTCACCAGATCGTCCGTCCCCGAAGTGTCATCGGCCAGCTTTTCCAGAACTCCCTCCGGCTGAGCGATCGCCCCGTTCGTTTTGTCGATCATCTCCTGGATCCGCTCCCGGATCCTCCGGTGGCCGATGTTTGTCTGCGTAAAGATCAGCAGCGCCGCACCGGTGATCGGCACGATGGCGATAAGGAACATCCATGTCAGCTTGGCTGTCGAGTCCATCCCGCTGTTGAACAGGTAGACGATGCCGCAGATGGTAAAAACCGTAATAAACGCAGAGAAAAAAGGAAGCAGTCCTTTTAACCATCCGTAAAAGCTGATCGTAAGCAGTATCTGGGCCACTAAAAGCAGCACGATGAGAAAGAAACGGCTGAAGATCAGGTGCAGGAGCCCCTTTTTCCGGGGCTCCGCCAGTCTGAAAACATCGGTTGAAGCGTCATTCACGATTCGTATTTCCTTTCGTTATTTCTTCTTTCGGAATATCCTCTTGAGGGCGAAGATCATGAGCGACAGGCTCACCACCAACAGGAATACGGCGATCAGCGGCATGCCGTTCGGCGTCAGCGGCCTGATTTGCGTCGAAGCAAGTTTGCATCCCCCCGAGAACAGCACGCAGGCTACGATTATCAGGATCACGTCATTGACTTTTTCGTTCAGTCCGTCAGCCAGTTCCTGATATCCGGTAAGCTCCAGGTTGATCTTTATCCTCCCCTTCATAATATCCGACAATGCATCGGCAATCAACTGGGGAATCCTTGAAACTTTCTTTCCGGTATCCAGCACGCCCTGGCCCAGGTTCAGGATCTCTTTCTCCAGGCTGAAAGTCTTCTTTACGCGCTCCATCAGCTTATCGGAGATGATCTCGAACAGGTTAAGCTGCGGGCAGAGCTCTTCCATCACGCCTTCAATAGTCAGGAAGGAGCGAACAAGCATGGTGAACCGGCCCGGCATCACGATATGATGCTTGTCCGCCAGGTCGACAACCTCGCCGAGCAGTGCGGAAAAGTCGATGTCATTCAGGCTGGACACATTCATGTACTTGGCGCTGAAGAATTCCAGGTCTTCTTTCAGCTTGTTTCTGTCCGTGTTTGCAGATCCTGTTCCGATCGACAAAACGCCTTTTGCCATCTCCTCCGAATCACCTTTGAGCAGGCCGACGATCAGGTCCTGGAGGGCGTTCATATCCCCCTCCGTGATCTGGCCGATCATGCCGAAGTCGATCCAGTGCACCTTTCCTTCGCTGCACATGATGTTGCCCTGGTGAGGATCCGCATGGAAAATACCGATGTCGAACACCTGGTGCAGGTAGCTCTCGAGGATATCCCGTCCGACCTGCTCGGGCGTAGTCCCCTGTTCGATGAGCTTATCTTTTTTGCCCACGGAACATCCGTCCACGAATGTCATGGTGAAGATGCGCTCGGTGGTCAGCTCCTCGATGACTCTCGGACAAGTGACCTGTCCGTCCTCAAAGACGATCTCACGGAAAAATTTCGTGTTGGCCGCCTCGACGCGAAAATCCAGTTCTTCTTTGGTGACCTTCTCAAACTCGTTGATAATAGTCACCAGATCCATGGCGTCTTCCCCGTCCTCCGCGGGGGCAACGCCGCCAACCATGGGGGCCAGCTTTTTCAGCAGCTCGAAGTCCTTCTCCATCATCTCCTGGATCAGCGGCCGCTGCACTTTAGTGACGACCTTCGTACCGTCAAGAAGCACCCCGTAATGGACCTGCCCGATGGATGCCGATCCGAGAGGTTTGTCGCTGAACTCCTTATAGATCTCACTGATCTTTTTTCCGGTCTCCGATTCGATAATGGCACGAACGATGGCCGGGTCAAGCTCCTTCACGTTCTGGCGCAGTGTCTCCAGCTCCTTGCAGTAGCTTTCAGGAAGCAGGTCCGTGCGGCTGGACATGATCTGTCCGATCTTAACATAAGTCGGGCCGAGATCTTCGAGCGTTGTTCTAAGCTCCGCCGGCGTCAGGCCGTTAGCATAGAAGTTGTGTTTCGCAAGCACTCCGAGCATTTCGGCGCCGCGCTTCTTTTCCTTCTTGTCCGAAGCCTTGATTTCCGATGCCAGCAGCTGTTCCAGCTCCGGAGTCATGACCATGGGTGTATGTTCAAACTTCTCCTTCGTATAAGCAAGGTCTCTTGCCAGATCATCTTTGCTGCGAACCGGAGCTGTCTCTTCCTGAGTGTTTTTCTTTTTGTTTTCCATCTCACAGCCCTCCTTACGCTTTACGAATCGGCCAGACCAGAATCAGCCGGATGATTCCCGTAGCAGCCGCAAAAAGAATGATGCCGCCGATCACCTTCACGAAGGAATGCGGCGTATTCCACCACGGGTTGTTGAGAATAACGATGCCGGCGAAGAACAGCAGGATGCTCAGGAAAAGCAGCAGTCCCCACCAGGTCTTACCGGAGCGGCGCGCATACATCCAGGCATGAAGAGCGCTGTGCAGACCGTCGACCATCAAGAGAACGCCAAACAGGACGCTCAAAACGACCAGGATATTATCTCCGGACACCAGAATGAAGACGCCCAGAAGAATAAGGAGCAGCGCGCAGGCAAATATGATGCAGCTGACCAGATGCTTATCTCCCGCAATAAAATCCCAGACCATCACGGCTCCGAGAATCACCACCGCGTACCCCAGGATATTCACCAGGGTGCCGTCATACTTCGCCGGAATGATCAGCATAAACAGCCCAAGCACCATCAGCAGCACGGTCGAGATGACCGTCTGCTGCCTGAGCTTGTCCAATACCGTAAAAAGCATACAGGTCTCCTCCTTACTCCTCTGTCTCAGGCTCTAATTTCGCGAGCTCGTCACCCCAGATATCCCTCAGTTCTTCAGCAGTCCGGATCTCTCCGTCATATTCAATTCCTTTCACCTCGGGATGCTCATCCAGGTACTTGATCAGATCATAAATGGACATCACATTGCCGATCTCAATGGACTCCATACATTCGTCAAGGGTAATACCGACTTCATCGCACATTGCCTGAACAGAGTCGGTATAGCCTTCCCCATCCTCCGCGAAGACCGCATTGAGTATCGGGAAATCGCCGTTTTCATCCGCCTGGTGAGTGAACAGGACAATATCGCTCGCGCCGCTTAAGAACCACAGCTGATTCTCCTCATCCATCTTATAATTACACTGGATCATCAGACACATGGCCTTTATTTCTTCCTGATCCGGGTCATCCCTGTAGATGTTGTTGTTGGACACGATCTGGACATCACCAAAGTCCATCTGGCCATCATTGTGTTCCATTATATAGGTTTCTTCCTCGGCATTGATCTTTTCACCTTTCTCGAAAAGCTCATCCAGATATGAAAAGTCCATATCATCTTCGCCGGAGATCAGGTCAAGGATCAGGTTCCCGTATTCTTTGATCTTCTCCGTGTCTACATTAATATCACTCATCTCGTTCTGAATCACGTTGTTGACACCGTCGATGACTTCCGAGACTTCCTTATCCGCCTGCTCAAGCTGTTCCGAAGCGGTATCGATCATCGCGTCAATATCCGTTCCCTCCGGAAGCGCTTCCTCCAACAGGCCTCCCTCACCGAAAAGAGCCGTCAGCAGGCCTCCCAGAGACTCTTCCTGCTCTTCCGGCACTTCTGTGGAAGCCTCACCCGCAGATGCGGCCGTCGCTGCCATGACCATCATCGAAACACCCAGCAGTAATGCTTTTCTCAATTTCATTAATTGTCCTCCTTCCATTACAGGCTTCCTGCATAAGAACACTTGTTTAACATGCCATAATTATAACAAAACATATTGAAATAATGTCTGTATCATTTATCGATAGTGCTCAAAAAAGCACCTTGCAAAAGCAAAATCATCACGGGCAGTCCCGGTTTGATCTTCACTCTATGCAAGGCGCTTTTTTTATTTTAATCACATCATACAAACGTAAGATGTTAACGGTCCGGAATAGATCCAGCACGGATCTGCCTGCGAAGCAGTCCTTAAAGTATCATCCATGTATTTGGCAAATCTCTTGAACAAAGCTGCAGATTTCTTTCCTAATTTTTTCATTTTTATGTCTCCTTTCCGGTTTCCTGTCGATATTTTTCTGAACATGTATATCTATACGCAGAAAGGAGACATAATCCACGTTCTGTTAAATTCCTTTAAAGGTGAAGCAGATCTCCAGCTCCCTGCTGTTATCGAGCAGGTATTCCGGATGTACCAGGGCGCCCCAGGTGTCGTCACCGCCGATGCCCATCTGCTTACCGATCCGCACGTATGTGGTGACTGGCTGCGGCAGTTCATTCGGGTGAGCAGCGTTGTCGAGTTCCTGCGGGGAGTACGGCAGTGCGCTGAGGAACAAGCCGTTGGCCTCGAAGCGAATGCCGCGGCCTGCATCGTCGGTGACCTCAGCCCAGCGTATGCCCATCCTGGCTCCGCACTCCTGCGGCACCAGGTATTTGGCCATGCTGTCTGACACTGTGCGGCTGTAGATTCCCAGCTTCGCATGGCAGCGGTCCGGATAGGTCTCTTCCGGCCCGAGGCCGTACCAGGTCAGGTTCCCATAGTCGGCATCGAGGGTCATCAGCCAGGACAGTTCGGGAAGCTCTCCCACATCCGCGCTCGCATCAAGATGCACCTTGACCGCGATCTTTCCGTCCGGGAAAACGGTGTAGCTGACGCGGCAGTCTTTCTCAGGCTTCACGCATAAATGGTAAGTATAGGTAACCGTCAGTGTGTTTTCACCTTCCGTCACTTCAAACGGTGTTCCGCCTCGTCCGTGGTTGGTCTTGGGCGTGGCGTACATGCCGGCCGCTTTCCACTGCGCCGCGCGGTAAGGCAGGAGATTGGCAATGTCATTGTCTGTCATGCTGCGCCAGAAGTTCGGCTTCGGAATCTGGCGGATCATCTCTCTGCCGCCGTACCGGTAGGATACCAGTCCGCCGTGGATGTCAGAGAAGAGTACGCTGAAATTATCTCCGCGAGCGCCGATATTGTGCCAGCCGTGGATGACCTCGAGCGAGCCGGAAGGGGCGCTGCAGCAACAGGCCGCGTCTGCTTCGCACTTCGCCTCCTCATTCACATCCCGCACCGCGGGTACGATCTCCCACGCTCCGCCTTTTCTTTCGATAACCGCCTGGCCCCAGGCGATTTCTTCGCCGATTCCGCCCCAGGTGGTCTCTTCCTTGAGCCAGAAAGAAAGCGTGACAGTATACTCGCCGTCCTTATCGGGAATCGGCGGCATAACGATGCGCGTCTCGCTAAGAGGCGCAGCCGACACCGCGATCTCCTCAACACTGACCCGCTCTCCTTCCCGGGCAATGTCGATGCACGCCCCGTACTCACTTGTATTCGTAAACAGATTGCGGTTGCGTACCAGCGCCGTCAGCTTATCAGTGTCTTTTTCGAAAGAAACAAGAATGTTCTGGTACAGGAATTTGACTTCCTGCATCTTCGGCGAAGGATCGCGGTCCTTTCCGTAAACAATGCCGTTCCCGCTGAAATTGTAGTCAGTCGGGCGCTCCCCGTGGTCACCGCCGTAGCCCTGGAATTCCCGGCCGTAGCGGTCGTACATGGTCAGCGACTGGTCGATGTAGTCCCAGATAAATCCCCCCTGGAAAAGCGGCTCGCGCTCGACCAGGTTCGTGTATTCGTGCACCGCGCCGAAGGAATTTCCCATCGCGTGGGCGTATTCGCAGTTGATGTACGGTTTTTTGCGGTGCTCCTTTAAGTAGGCCTCGATCTCCGGCACCGGCATGTACATGGAGCTGGCGATGTCGGATGTATCCGGGCAGCGGCGGTCGTTGATAACGCCCTCATAATGCACGGGGCGGGTATCATCGAGCGAGCGCAGCAGGTTGGACATGTTGAAGATATCCTCGCCGCCGTAGGATTCGTTTCCGCAGGACCAGATCAGGATGGACGGATGGTTCTTGTCCCTCTCGAACATGCTCCTGGCCCGGTCAAAGATCATCTCCTGGAATTCGGGGCGGTTGCCCGGCACCGAGTACTCGAGCGGCACTTTTCCGCGGAGAATGGCATCCCACACGCCGTGGGTCTCCATGTTGGCTTCGTCGATCAGGTAGATCCCGTACCGGTCGCAAAGGCGGTACAGAATGGAGGAATTGGGATAATGGCTGGTCCGGATGGCGTTGATGTTGTTCACCTTCATAGTCTCCAGATCCGTGCGCACGTCCGCCTCCGCCAGCACGCGGCCGTTTGCCGCGCCAAACTCGTGACGGTTCACTCCGCGAAAAACGATGCGCTTCCCGTTCAGGCACATGATGCTGTCCTTTATCTCGAAGCGGCGGAAGCCCACCTGCTCAAAGATCGTCTCCGTGACAGCGCCGCTCCCGTCCATGACCTCCATACTGAGGGCATAAAGATAAGGATGCTCCGCGCTCCATTTTTTCGGATCCGCGACGTGCCAGGAAAATGAATTTTCCCGGTCATAGGCCCTGCGGACGGAGCAGGTCTCATCGCCGGCCGCTGATCCTCTGACCGGCACCGTCTCCTCGAGTACGCACGGGAAGCGGCCGGAAAGGTCCTCCCCCGCATCCAGTGCTTCTTCCGGGAAGGAGGGCAGATCCCCCCGGCCCAGATCGAACAGCCGGATCCGCACGGATCCGTCCGCGGTCGATTCCAGATCGAGCTTTAAATCAGCGTCCTTAAATTCATCATCAAGCAGCGTCCGGATGCGCATGTCGCGGATATGGACAGCCGGGACCGCATAGAGAAAAACGTCCCGGTGAATGCCGGAAAAGCGGAAAAAGTCCTGATCCTCGCACCAGCTGCCGGCGCTCCACTTGTACACCTGCACCGCCAGCGTGTTCTCTCCTTTTTTTATATAGGGAGTCAGGGCAAATTCCGAGGGCGTGAACGAATCCTCACTGTATCCCACGTACTGCCCGTTCAGCCAGAGGGCGAACGCGCTCTCCACCCCCTGGAAGGAAATGTAGACCGGAAGATCTTCCATCCATGCGGGCAGCGTGAAGATCTTCACATAGGAAGCCGTCGGGTTGAATCTTTCCGGGATCCGGCCCGGCTCGACCTCCTCGCGTCCGTCCCAGGGATACTGGGTGTTCACATAGGCCGGCACGTCCCAGCCTTCCATCTGGATATTGGCCGGGACCGGGATCTCATCCCATCCGCTGCAGTCGAAGGCAGGATCTTCAAAGCCCTTCGGCGCACTCTCATAATTGGGGGCATAGGAAAACTTCCAGATCCCGTTTAACGGGAACCGGAAGCTTTCTGCCGCCCCACCGGCCCGCCGCGCGACATGGTCGGAGTGGGCCGGAAGACGATTCTCCTGAAAAATCTCAGGATTTTTTACGATTTCATGATCAAATGCTGACAACTTATTCTCCTTCTTATTTTACAGCACCGGAGATACCTTCCGCGAACTGCTTCTGCAGCACGAAGAAGATCACCATGGTCGGGACCGAGCAGAAAAGCACGCCCATCATCAGCACACCGTAATCCACCTTGTAGCCGTTGGAAAGGTTGGCGATGAGCATCGGCATCGTCTGGGCCTTGTTGGAGGTCATGACGATGCGGGGCCACATGTACGAGTTCCAGGCGTTCATAAAGGTGATGACCGCTGCCGCCGCGTAGGTGGAGCGCATGATCGGGAAGTACTGGCGGAAGAAGATACCCACCTCCGTCTGGCCGTCTATGCGGGCCGCTTCCATGATCTCCACCGGGAAATTTCTCGAGTTCTGGCGGAACATCATGATCAGGAACGGTGTCGAGATGGCCGGAAGCATGAAGCCCCATACCGAGTTTAAGAGGCCGGCTTTCGAGATCATCTTGAACAGCGGGATCATGGTCGCCACGCCGGGGATCATCATCGCCAGCAGAAGGATGCCAAACAGGTTGTCCTTGGCTTTGTCATGATAAAGCTCGAAGCCGAAGCCCGCCAGCGAGCAGACGAAAAGCGCCATGAGCGTCTGGGCGAGTGCATACTTGAACGAATTCCACATTGCCTGCCAGAGATTGGTCTGGGCCAGGAGGCTCTTGAAATTCTCAATGGCATACGTGCCGAAGGTCAGCTTTCCGCGGGCGACAGCGATGGTCTCATTGGTCGCCGCGCTGATCATCCAGTAGAACGGGAATACGGAGATGAATGCCATGATGACCAGGAAGATATAGGCAGGGATCAGCCTGCGCTGGATGTTGGATACTCCTTTTCTCTTAGTCACGTGTATCACCTACTTTCATGTTGATCAGCGCCAGAATGGCCACCAGGACAAATACGAAGAACGACATGGCGGCCGCGTAGCCGAAGTTGGGCGCTCCCGTATTGAATGAGTTGTTGTAGATATAGTGTGACATGGTGATCGTCGAGTTGGCGGGGCCGCCGGCAGTCAGGTTCACGGACTCGTCGAACAGCTGCAGCGTACCGTTGATGGACATGATCACCGTCATAATAATGGTCGGCCTCAGCAGCGGCACCGTGATGTGCCAGAAGCTCTTCCACCCGTTCGCTCCGTCGATCTTGGCAGCCTCATAAATAGAATACTCGATATTCTGGAGACCGGCCAGATAGAACACCATATTGTACCCGGTCCACCGCCACAGCAGCGCGATGATGATGACGATCTTCGCCGAGGTGGGATTTCCCAGGAAGTTGTAATTCTGTTTCAGGATGCCGATGCCCACCAGCACGTGGTTGATGAGGCCCTCCGTCGCGAAAAGCGACTTGAAGATCAGGGCGTAGGAGACCAGTGCGGTCGCGCACGGCAGGAAAATGCAGGTCCGGAAGAAGCCGCGCAGCTTCAGGTCCTTGTTGTTGAGGATCTGGGCCAGCAGGATGGCCAGGATAAGCATGATCGGCACCTGGATGAGCAGATACAGGAATGTATTGCCCACGGATCTCAAAAACAGCTTGTCCTTGAACATGCGGATGTAATTGTTGTACAGGGGCTCGGACCATTTCATATTGACGCCCGCGCCTGTCTGGAATGAGGTGAAGACCGCCTGCAGGATGGGCCAGAAGCTCATGACCATGATCAGGATGGTGGCAGGGGTCAGGAACAGCCATCCGGCCGCTTCCTGCTTGCGCCGGACACTCATCCCCTTGCTTTTTTTGTTCATAACGATTGTGCCTCCCTTCAGCCGCTGTCAGTGCTGTCGCCGGCGGACACTGTCCACGTTTGACAAACGGGAAATCGGAAACCCGATTCCCCGTTCTGTAATGATCGGCATATTTTATTTATGCGTCTTGAAAAGCATCGCCTTTCGGCATTCCTACTTTCTCTCTATACTCAGAAAGATCAAAGTCCCATGGTGAAGCGCATCTGCTCTTCCGCAGCCGCCATCTCGCTGTCAAGATCAGCACCGCTGAGGGTATTGATCAGGGCTGCGCCGAGCAGCTGACGGAGCTGATAGTGATAATCGCTCTGCTCAACAACCGGTATATGTCCGCCCATCTCAACGATGCGGCTGTAGATCGCCTGGTCATTCCAGTACTCAACGCCTTCCTGGTAAACTTCGGACTCGCCTGCGGACAGGCAGCAGGTGATGACGCCGCCGTTCTTCAGCGCATAGTCATAAGTCTGTTTGCTTCCGCCGAAGGTCTTGGCCAGGAAATCTTTTGCAAGATCAACATTGTCGCAGTTTGCGGTGATGTACAGAGCGGAGCCGCCGTTGGCTGCATAGCCTTCGCCGCCGTCCAGGGTCGGAAGAGAGGTCAGTTCCCATTTTCCGCTGTTCTCCGGTACGGAGCTGATGGTCGGGATGATCCAGTTGCCGTTCATAACGCCGGCTACCATGTCGCCCTGGATGATGCTGTTGGTGTAATCGGTCCAGTCGTTGCCGAGGATCAGGATGTCTTTCTGGAGCATCTCAACGATGACTTCCATGACTCTCTTTAAGGTCTCGTTCTCGGTGATGTAGGGCTCGCCGTCCTTCCACTGGGACTGGCCTTCTGCCTGCATCATCATGTACATAAGGTCATTGCCGGAGCCGTCCATGCAAAGGAGATATTTGCCGGTAGCTTCTTTGACAGCCTCGCCGACCTCGATGAATTTCTCCCAGGTGCAGCCGGTCATGTCGTCGATGGTGTAGCCGGCCTGCTCAAGCAGGTCAACGCGGTACGCGAAGATCGCGGTGCCGTTGTCTACCGGTACGCCATAGTGCTGACCGTCGATCAGACCATAGGAAAGTTTCTCTTCACCGAAATCAGACCAGTCAATGTCAGCTCCCTCGACCGGGATCCAGGCATCCGGATAAGTCATAACGAAGTTCTGAATGTAGTGATCCTGGAAAAGCACGATATCCGGCAGCTCGGAATAATCACCTGCGTTGGCAGCCAGCGTAACAGCCTGCTCAACATCGGAAGAACCCGACTGAGTGATGATCTCCAGCTCAAAATCCGGATTCACATTTGCCTTATAGTCCTCAGCAGCCCCTTCCAGAGCCGGGATGTTGAAATTCGGATCCCAAGCGTAAACGCTCAGTTTGTTCTCCTCAGCCATCGCGGACATCGCGAAAACGGTGGTCATGGCACATGCAGCGGCCATTGTCAATAATGCTTTTCTCATAATACCCTCCTTCGTGATTTTTCACTTGTCTGCAGCATTACAGTTGCGCATTCACCCGCATCTTGCACAAAAAACCAGTCCGATTCGGGCGGTATCGTCGGTATTATAGCATATAAAAAACCACTTAGCAAGTCTGACCGGGGGACGGTTCTGTGTCAGCGTATGATGACAGGGGACACTCCTCGGAGAAGACCGGCTTAACCACAAAGGCAAATTCAAAAGGCCCTCCGGCTTAGGCCTTCACCGCAGAAAACGCGAGCCTAGCGGATGCTTTCGGAGCTTGTCTGAGCACACAAAGTGTGCGAGTTGCGAAGAAAGCATCCATACAACAGAATTCTCGCGAAGCGCGAATTCTGTTGTCATAAATAGGCGGCGCAGCGTTTTCAAAAGTGAAGGTCTGGCCGGAGGGCCTCTGAATTTGCCTTTGTGGTTTACAGGTTTTTACTGAGGAGTGTCCCCTGTCATACTACGCTGACACAGAACCATCCACTGTCATAATTTTACGAGGTGATAGACGAACGCCTGATACTCACCCATCCCCACCGGCAGCGGAAGCCCGACATCCATCAGCGCATCTGCGGGATACTCTCTCCCGCTGCGGCTGTCCCTGTACACGGCTCCTTTTGTCAGGCCGCGCAGGTGTACGTAGATGGGGGTGCGGTTGCCGTGGATCCGGAGGACGACCGCGCTCATGAGGGCTTCTGATCCGTCTTCAGCGACCGTCTCCCAGGCGCCTGCTTCCGCAGAGGAAGGATCGGTAAGCCGGTAGTAGTCACCGTTGTGGAGCAGTTCGGCGTAGGTCAGGAAGTCGCTGATCTGACGCCGGACCATCTCTTTCTCCTCATCGGTCAGCTTTGCGGGATCGAGCTCATAGCCGAAGGTTCCCGCCATGGCCACCACGGAGCGGGTGTCGAAGGGCGTCACGCGGCCGTTCTGCTCGTTCGGGCATACCGAGACATGGGCTCCCATGGTGCACGGCGGATAGCCGAACGAAGTGCCGTACTGGATGGACAGCCGGTCCACCGCATCCGTGTTGTCACTGCACCAGATCTGGGGCGTGTAGTAGAGCATGCCGGCATCGAACCGTCCGCCGCCTCCGCTGCAGCCCTCCACCAGGATTTCCGGATAGCGCTGCGTCAGGCGTTCGAGGAAATCGTAAACGCCCAGCATGTAGTCATAGAGCACCTTTCCCTGGTCCTCTGCGCCGTAGGAATGAATGTCCGCAATGCTGCGGTTGTAATCCCACTTGATATAGTCGATCCGGCTTCCATCCAGGACCGCGCAGATCTGATCAAAAATGTGATCCCGGACTTCTTTCCTGGAGAAATCGAGCACCAGCTGGTTGCGCGCCATCACCGGCTTTCTCCCGGGAATGGCCAGTGCCCAGTCGGGATGCGCCCGGAAGAGGTCCGAGTCCTCGTTCACCATCTCCGGCTCGATCCAGATCCCGAACTTCATTCCCAGGCTGTGGACAGACTCGGCCAGCTGCGCCATAGTGCAGCCGAGTTTTTTCTCATTCACGACCCAGTCGCCCAGGCCGCGGTAGTCATCATTGCGGTTCCCGAACCATCCGTCGTCCATGACGAGCATCTGGGCGCCCAGCTCTTTGGCATTCCGGGCCATCTCGATGATCGTCTCCCCGGTGAAATCAAAGTAGGCGGCTTCCCAGCTGTTGAACAGCACGGGCCTGGGGATATCCCGGTATTTTCCGCGGCAGACGTTTCGGCGGATACAGTTGTGCAGATGATGAGAAAGCCCGGCCAGGCCCTCCCCGGAAAAGCTCATGATCACCTCCGGAAGGACCAGTTCCTCCCCTTTCCTGAGCGGATAGGAAAAAAGCTCGTCCATCAGGCCCATCTGAAGCCTTGTCTGATGGTACTGGTCCCTCTCGGCCAGCGCCTTGAAGGATCCGCTGTAGACAAACTGCATGGACCAGCACCTGCCGTGATCCTCGGTCGTGTCATGATCGGCGAGGATGACCATGGGGTTGTACTGGTGGGAGGACATGCCCCTTCGTGAGCCGATCGCGAAAGCCCCGTGGTCCACGTTCGAGCGCTGCATGTTCCGCTCCATCGCATGACGGCCATGGAAGGTGATCAGGTCATAGTCCCCGGTCAGGAAATCCAGGCTGGCGCTGAACGCGCGCTCTACCGTGACATCCCCCGATCCCGCGTTTTCCAGGATCGCAGCGCGGGTGATGATATCGTTCTCAGGAAGAACGCCGTACAGCAGCGTGACTTTAAGGCCCAGGACCGCGTCCTCCATGAAGATCTTCAGCGTCTCCGCCCCATCTCCCTCATTGGCATAGACCGCCGGCAGTCCCGGCAGCGCATATTTTCCCTCGCAGATCTCATAGCCTGCAAAGCGCAGGTCGCATCCGAAGGTCCCCTCCCGGTCGCGCACGTTCAGCGCCGGGGAGCGGTAATCGCCCTGTCCCCACAGTGGGAATTCCTGAGGCAGCGCATCGAGCGAGTAGGTGCGGTCAAGCTTCAGGTCGTAGGGGTTGCCGGAGAACCCGCGGTCCATGTAGGTCAGCAGATAATCCATGCAGCCCTGCGTGCGCGCTCCGTAATACAGATGAAGCAGAAAACCGAGGTCGTCCACCTTCATCTGATAGGTGGACGCATCGGTATGGATCGTAAAAATCTTCTCTTTTTCCAGAAATTGAACAGGCATGTCTCTTATCCCTTTTTGCGTTGTAAACAGTTACCATCCTATTTATACACGCCTGCAGTTTTCAGTCAAGGATAATCTCATCGGGGAGCCAGGTTTCACCCTCCGACAGGTCCCGGGTGAAGATCCGGCCGATATTGTCAGGATTTTTGGCCTGTTTATACTGGAAGATGACCCGGCCGTCCCTGTCCGTTCCCAGCAGCCTGATCTTTCCGGTCACATGGGACATGGTGTAGTCTGCGCTCTTTCCGAGGCCGTTCTGCATGGCATTGGCCTTCGTCACGATATCCAGCCCGTCCCTTAAGCTCACCTGGAAGCGCGACTTGACGCCCTTCACCGGCCGGCACTGGAAAATATAGTGCTGGACGATGCCGACTGCGCTGACCCTTCTAAGAAGCGTTCCCAGAACCTCCGGATCATCGTTGATCCCCTTCATCAGGACCGTCTGGTTCTTGACAATAACTCCGGTCTTCTGCAGCAGCTTCACCGCCTTCAGCGATTCTTCGGTCAGTTCTTTCGGATGATTGAAGTGGGTGACCAGATACAGCTGCTTTTTCTCAAGAAAACGGGCAAAGACCGCGATCAGCTCCGGATCGGAGGTGATCCGCTCAGGGAAGGTGACCGGCGTACGGCTGCCGATGCGTACGAAATCAAGCTGGTCCAGCTCCGAAAGTGTATCCAGCCACTTTGCAATCCGCTCTGTCGGCACCACCAGCGCGTCGCCGCCCGAAAGAAGCACGTTCGTGACCTCCGGATGATCCTTGATATAGGCCGCCGCCTGATCCGGATCGGCGCCGGCTTCTCCCCCCAGGCCGACCAGTCTCCTGCGGAAACAGTGCCTGCAGTACATGGCGCAGGCAGATGTCACCAGCACGAGCGTTGTCTGCCGATACTTGTGCTGCAGCCCCGGCAGTTTTGTGTTGGAATGCTCCCCGCTGGTGTCCAGCACGCCGTCGCACAGCTCAAAATCCCCGGACGGGACCGCCATTTTGCGGATGACATCGTCCGGATCATCCGGATCGATCAGCGAAAAGTAATACCTGGGCACGGACATCGGAAAAACGTCCACTTCTTTTTTGATCTTCCGATATTCTTCATCCGTCAGGTGAAGGGGCTCGATCAGCTCCTCCGCCGTTGTGATATTGTTTTTCAATACTTCTGTCCAATTCATACTGACACCTCCATTCCGACATATTTCTAATGGTAAAAAATCAAAACAGTTTATGCAGCGGCTCTTTTCCGTGCCAGCCAAAGCACGGCGCCGATCAGCAGTGTCGCCAGGAGCATGGCCGCCAGTGATATCATCCACCGGCCGCCGATATTAAAGCCGTAAAAATCCGGCCAGCCCCCGTTTTCCATTCCCCGGACGACCGCCATATAAAGGTAGACGGCGCCGTAGACAGCTGTCGGGAGAAGGCTTGTCCAGACCATCCTCCCGGGCAGCGTTTCACCCGGGTCGAACCAGATGAACGCGGCGATCGAAAGCAGCGGTCCGGCCAGGTGCAGGTAGAAGTTCCACCCCGCGAACATGGACGCGTAACCGTAAAGCAGCCCCAGGAAGCACAGGACTGTCATCAGCGTCACCGTCACGGAGACCGTGCCCATATAGCGAAGGAGCGTCAGCCATCCGGGCACCGTCCTTTTTGTCCGTCCGGGCGCGCCGCCCAGACGCCAGATCAGCAGCAGGAGCACGCTCACCGCCGAGAGGATATTCGAATCGACGGTGAAATAGCGGAAGACCACCGCCCGGGATACCTGCATGTTGCCCGATCCGACGTGCAGGTACATGTCCCCCACCGACCAGACGGTAAAGATAATGATCAGCAGTGCGCAAATCACAGACAGCTTGTCTTTGGTATTGCTTTGTTTCACGACTGTCTCCCTCCGCTGCTCTTTAACAGCAGTGCCTTCCGAAGCGGCTCTCCCGACTCGCCCTCATAAAAATCTCCGGCCCTCTTATACCGGCCCTGCCCGGCATCCTCATCGATCCAGAAGGCTTCCGCCTGCGGATCCTCCTCCGGCTGTCTGTCAAAGCATCCCACCGGAAGCCGAAGCTCAAGTCTCTCCCTTCTCAGGATCCGCGCCGCGTAATCTTTCATATCGCGAAGGGGCTCTTCAAAAGCCACGCCCATCAGCTTTGAGCTGTCAGCCTTCCTGCTGTTGTGATTGTCCGATCCGGCCGTTGCAAACAGACCGCAGCGCAGGGCATAGTGCGCGGCGCAGATATCGTTGCAGCGGCGGTTTCCCGTGTTGGCCGCTTCAATGCCGTCGCAGTACTCAGGTCCCAGCAGCACCCTGCTGATATAAGAGCGGTCACGGAACGGGTGAGCCTGAATGACGGCGCCGCCGGCGCGGTGGATCTCCTCAAGCTGCCTGGCCCTGGACCAGAATTCAATATCGGGATTTTCCAGGAGCCAGACCTTGTCAGGCCCGTAGACGAGATATTCGTCTCCCTCGTAATTTTGCTCCCAGGCAAAGAACACGTCGAGCCCGATCTTCTGCCCGGTGATCAGGGCGTCCTCGTAGCCCGAACAGAACCAGTCGATCCGCTCCCTCCACGGCAGGTCCCGGGGGACAGCGGTATTGCCGCCCGTAAAGTGATCCGTCATGATGATCCCTTTGTATCCGGCGTCTTTATAGAACCTGGCCTGCTCCTCCCCGGTGGAAACGCCGCACCGGCTGGCCTGGCAGGTGTGCATGTGGGTCTCATACAGATAAGGCATCCGTTCTCTCCTTTGTCTGTCCGGCCTCCTTAAAACAACAGAGCGCAGCCTTAAAACCGGCTGCGCTCCGCTCTGTTTTGAGGAAATACCTCTTTGTTTATTGTGTCAGTTCCATGTAGAGTGAGCGGTATTGTTTCGCCGAATTCTCCCACGATACATCTTTATCCATGTCACGGACCACCATCTCATCCCAGCACCAGCGGTTGGTGAAGTAGAGCGTCTTCGCCCGGTTGACGGCATCCAGCAGAAGGCCGTCCTCGTACCGGTCGAACGTAAAGCCGTTGCCCTCGTTCGTGTACTGGTTGTAGGGCTGTACCGTATCCTTCAGGCCGCCTGTCTCGCGCACGATCGGTACGGTGCCGTAGCGCATGGCGATCAGCTGGGTCAGGCCGCACGGCTCGAACTGTGACGGAACCAGCAGCGCGTCGCACCCGGCGTAGATCTTGTGTGCCCGGCCCTCATCGTACATGATGTTGGAGCAGACGCTTCCCTTGTAGGCTCCCTCGTAGTAACGGAAGGAATCCTCGTAGTAAGGATCGCCGGTGCCCAGCACCACCACCTGGGTGTTGCCGTCCATCATCAGCGGCAGGATGGAGTTGACCAGGTCAAGTCCCTTCTGGTTCGTCAGCCTGGAGATCAGGCCTACCACGAACTTGTCCGCATTCTTCTCCAATCCCAGCTCCTCCTGGAGCGCAAGCTTGTTGAGCTTCTTCTTCTCGACCGCATCCGTACGGTCGTAGTTTTCCGAAAGCAGCTCATCCGTCTTCGGATCCCACATCTCAACGTCGATGCCGTTTACGATCCCGCGAAGCTTGCCGGAGTGATAGCGCAGGTGGGCATCCAGCCCTTCCCCGTAGAACGGTGTCTGGATCTCTCCCGCATAAGTGCCGCTGACCGTTGTGATCATATTCGAATATGTCAGGCCGCCCTTGAACATGTTGGC
>DGTA01000077.1 GCA_002394165.1 Lachnospiraceae bacterium UBA4348
TCTCAGTCTCGGTCGGTGCTTCTGTCGGCGCCTCTGTCGGTTTTTCTGTGGGCGCCTCTGTTGGTTTTTCCGTGGGCGCCTCTGTCGGTTTTTCCGTGGGCGCCTCTGTCGGTTTTTCCGTGGGCGCCTCTGTCGGTTTTTCCGTGGGCGCTTCTGTCGGTTTTTCCGTGGGTGCCTCCGTGGGCGGATCCGTCGGTGCTTCTGTAGGCGGATCTGTCGGTGCCTCCGTGGGCGGGTTAGTCGGTGCCTCCGTGGGCGGATCCGTCGGCGTCTCCGAGGGTGGATCGGTCGGCGTCTCCGAGGGCGGATCCGTCGGCGTCTCCGAGGGCGGATCCGTCGGCGTCTCCGAAGACGGAATTGTCGTCGCCGGTATTTCAGATCCGGCAGGCGTTTCCGAAGAATTATTTACTATCTCTCCTTCTGCCTCCACGCTCATCGCAGCGTTCTCACCAGAAGCTACTGCCATTTCTGTACTGTTCTCAGAACCGATGGCTGTCCCTCCCAAAGACAGGCACATCGCAGCAGTCAGGATAAAAGGCAGATGTTTTTTCCTCATTATAGATCTCCCCTTTCTGCAATATGTACACACTGCAGATTTAGTCCAATTCCCCCTGAATTGTTGCCGCCAGGCATACATAGACTGTTTAATCGTAACACACAATTCTAAACAATTCAACCCCGGATTAAATAATTGTTAAATCACTGTTAACAATCAATGATCATTTATTACCATTGATCATCTCAAAAAGCTCCTCCTCACTGATCACACGGATCCCCAGAGAATTGGCTTTCTCAAGCTTTGAACCTGCTGCTTCTCCCGCCAGAAGCAGGCTCGTCTTCTTACTCACGCTGCCGGTGCACTTTCCGCCGTTTCGGATGATCAGCGCTTCCGCCTCTTTTCTCCCGAGAGTCGGCAGCGTCCCGGTGATCACGACCGTCATCCCTTCCAGCGCGCTGCCGTTCTCTTCCTGTAACTTTTTCTTCGTATTTACCCCGGCTTCTTTTAACTGCTCGTAGATCTTCCGGTTTCCCTCATTTTGGAAGAACTCGCAGATGCATTCAGCCGTCGTCTCGCCTACATCTGCGATCTGCAGCAGCCTGTCCATGCCGGCACTTGCCACCTCATCGATATCTCCGAATTCCGCAAGTATCGTGCGGGCAGTCGTCCGGCCGACATTGCGGATGCCAAGCGCTGCGAGCAGTCTCTCAGGTTCGTTCTCCTTTGACGCCTCGATCGCCTGAAGCAGTTTATCTGTATTCTTCTCTGCTCCCAGGACCCTGTTTTCGATCAGTTCTTCACGGTGCTCCTTCAGGCGGTAGATATCCGCGTAGCTCTCCAGCCAGCCGCCCTTCACCAGCGCCGTCACCAGTGTCTCTCCCAGGCCGACGATATTCATGCAGTCGATGGAAGTGAAATACGAGATCGTCCTGACAAGCTGGGCATGGCACGAGGGGTTGATACAGCGGATATCCGCCGTATCCGGTTCCCTGATCAGCTCCTGGCCGCAGACCGGACAGACGCTCGCCGCCTCATAGACCTTTTCCGGCGCTTTTACGAGCCCGCTGATCTTCGGGATCACATCCCCGGATTTGCGGATCCTGTACAGTCCGCCGATCCCGATCTGCATCTGGCGTATATAATCCTGGTTATGCAATGTCACTCTCGAGACGTTCGACCCGCCAAGCCTTGCCGGCTTTCCCGTCTGCGGATCGTGAACGAGTCCGATAAAACCGAGTTTGCCGGTCCTTCCCACCGATACCTCCACATCATCGAGCATCACCGTCCGCTCCTGTGGCGGATACTTATAGGCGATATGTCCGGCCGAATACTTGCTGCCCGCCGGAAATGCGGCGCGCAGAGATGTCTGGTCTATTTTGACGACCGCGCCGTCGATATCGTACGGAAGGTTCTCCCTTTCCAATCCGATCTCATCGATGGTATCGATCACCTCATCTTCATCGGAGCATAAACGGTGCCAGACCGTCTTCACCCCTTTTGCGGAAAGCAGATCGAGTGCACCGCAGTGGCTTTCCATAAGCTCAGCCGGACCATCCTGTACATTGAAGACGAACATGGAAAGCCCGCGCTGTGCAGTAACCGACGGATCGAGCTGGCGCAGGGTACCGGCCGCCAGATTGCGTGGATTCGCCGCCAGCTTTTTGCCCTGGGCTTCCTGAAGCTCGTTGAAACGCTCAAAATCCTCATGCGTCATATAAACCTCACCCCGAAGTTCCAGATAGGGCCACGGGATATCGAGCTGACTGCGCACATCAGGAACGACCAGCGCATTGAGCGTTACGTCCTCGCCGATCAGGCCGTCACCGCGGGTCTCCGCCATAGCAAGTTTTCCCTCTTCATATCGGAGCGTCATCGACAGCCCGTCGATCTTCTGTTCCACGGAAAAGCGGGCCTGAGGGTACTGCGATCGGATCTTTTTTACCCAGGCGATGACATCGGCCTTGTCAAACACATCCTCGATCGAAAGCATGGGCACCCGATGCGTCACCTTCACGCCCGCCTCCCGCTTCGCGCTGCCCCCGATCTTCTGACTTGGAGAATCGGGGCTGATCCACTCCGGGTGCTCCTTCTCCGCATCGCGCAGCTGCCTCATCATTGCGTCATATTCTTCGTCAGAGATCTGCGTCCTGTTCTGGTTGTAGTACAGATCCATGTGATAATCCATCGTCTTTTTCAGCTGCTCATATTCGCTGCGGTTCATCGTCTTCTCTCCGTTTCATTCTTTCCTGTCTTCAAGCCTGCGGGAACTTTCTCAAGCATCTGTATCAGCCTTCTCTTCTCCTCGCCCCGGATCTCCCTCCAGCTTCCCTCAGAGAGATCCCCAAGCTCAATGTTCATAATGCGGACTCTTACCAGTTTTTTCACCCTGCATCCGAGCGCTTCACACATGCGGCGGATCTGCCGGTTGAGTCCCTGACGCAGGACGATCCGGAAGCTGCAGCGGCCCGTCTTCCACGCCCGGCACGGGAGCGTCTTCACCCCAAGCTCCGGCAGCAGGATGCCTTTACGCATGCGTTCCAGGAACGACTCTTCAACAGGACGGTCGATCGTCACCGCGTACTCTTTCTCGTGGCCGTTCTCCGCCCGCATCATCCGGTTGACGATGTCTCCGTTGTCGGTCATCAGGATCAGGCCCTCGGAGGCCTTATCCAGCCGTCCGATGCCAAAGACCCTGTGCGGATAATCCACCATCTGCTCAAGGGTCGGATCGCCCCAGCGCGTATCCGTCGTACAGACCACCCCGGCCGGTTTGTTCACGGCAAGGATCACATTTTTCCGTTCCCTTTTCACGCTCTTCCCGGATACCCGGACATCCTCCTTCCCGGTGATTCTCATGCCGGCCTGCGCTCTGATCCCGTCCACCGTCACCTCACCGTTTTCGATCAGTCTGTCGGCTTCCCGGCGCGAGCACACTCCCGCTTCACTCAGGAATTTGTTTATTCGGATATCTCCTCCGGTCCTCACTTTGAGCAGTCTCCTTTGCCTGTAAAAAGGGAACAGCCAAAAGGCTGTCCCCTCTGTTATTTGTCAATATTCCTGTTCAGTTCAGGACAGGTATTCAGTTCTCACATATCCTTCGATGACTGTTCCGTTCGCATCCGTAAAGGAGATGTGCGTCCATCCGTCACTCTCGTCCCCGAGCACGGTGACCTCCGATCCGGTCGGAACAACGCTCAGGATTGCCGAGCTGGTATCCATCTGCTGCCTGATATTCAGATCAGCCGTTGATTTGCGTTTCGCGCCGTCCGCAGAGCCGGCCTGCTCGCTGCCCTCTTCGGAATTATCCGCTCCTGTATCGGAGGACGGAGCTGCCAGGAACGCCTTGAGTGCTTCATCGGAAGCCAGTACCTGGTCATACTTCTCATTGACTTCCTTGACCAACTGCTGTACATCAGCTCCCATCATCGCATCCGTAACGAAATCCGAGATGGCACTGTCGCTCTCCCAGTCAGCCTTGATCTTGAGGGAGCCGTCCTCGTCCGTCACCACATAGCGCTCGCGAAGCGAAGGAGCCAGGGTATCGAAATCGGTCAGTTTGCCTTCAAAGTAGACATAGACCATATAATCGCCCTGATTCAGGCCGGGTTTCGAATAAGTGGAAACATTATTGTAGCTCTCGATCATGACGTTCTTGAGCAGTTCTTCTTCCACCTCGTCATTCCAGGGAACCACGATCTCGGACAGCGTCGTCGTATCCTTTGAAGCGATGGCGCTGTAAAGCTTTCTCACCAGCGTCAGGATAGCCGCGTCATCTTTTACCAGATCCGAAGCGGTTGAGGCGGGCGCTGAGACGTTCTCGCTCTGATCCTCAACGGAATTACCGGCATCAGCTGTCACAGAGGTGTTCTGGTTTGCATTGTTGTCCGGCTTTTTGGATGAACCGCCGCCTGAAACCAGCCTGACCACCAAGAAAATGATCAGTGCAACCACCAATACAGCCAGTCCGAGCAGTATATACCTGAGATTATCAGACAGCCATTCCCTGAAATCATCAAACATATCGAAATCCCCCTGTGAAACGTTCGTGCAAAAGAACGCATCTGGAGGGACTCGAACCCCCGCCACGCGGCACCGGAAACCGCTGCTCTATCCACTGAGCTACAGATGCTTGATCGGCCTTATCCAGGAAAAACCCAGAAAACCAAGCATTATCATAGCATACTCTCACATCAGTGTCAATCAGCGGCAACGCTCAAAACCTTACTCCGGCAGTTATATCGGTATACACAGTCCGCCAGGACTTCCTCCGGCCTGACCTGGGTCGAATTGATCTCCCGCACCATGGCGCTGAGCTTATGTTCATCACTCTCACCGCGGCAGGGCAGGACCACACACTCATGCACGGAGCTGGGCAGTACGTAATAGTCCTCCTTAAGCTGGCGTCCGATCGTCTCGAGGACATCCCGGTCGGTGATCCAGACCGCTCCAAAGCACCTGGCATTATTGGACAGCACATAAAGAAAGCTTTCCTGGTCTTCGGGGCCGTCTACCTCCTTGCCGATGATCGAGGAGATCATATCCTTCATTGACCGGAAATCGTACGGGAGCAGTTTCCTGGTATTGTTCCGGGCGATCACGTCAAGTTCATCACTGCTGATCCCCCACATTTTCAGGTGCTCATTGCGGATCAGGATCGCTCCTTTTCCGATGGGAGACACTTCCGTCAGGCAGTAATAGACGACGGACAGGTTAAGAAAATCCCTGTGAGGAACCTGTTCAAGCAGCTGTTCGTTCCTCTCCCTGCTGATAATACGGCAGACTATACTGCTTCCCGCTTTTTTCAGATCGGTAAAGAACCCTGCATCGAACTTCAGCCTGCGGTTCTGTTCCCGGTAGTAGCGCACCGTTTCTAACGCGATCTCTCCGAGGTCTTTCTTGTCCTGGTATTCCCGGAACTGCGCTGTGGGGTAGATCAGCGGAAACGCATTGCTGTCCTTTGTCTTGATCACGATCGCCTGCTGGAACACCCCGTTATTCTTTTTGACCAGCCTGGTACTCACCTGCTCGTTTTCATCGGTGTACTTTTTAAGCTCCTCGGCAAACTTTTCGATAAACGCTCCGTATTCATCCATATAAATGTCCTTTCCCGGGAAACAAGATCCCGCTACTGGCGGAGACAGATCCGCATGAAAGGGCCTGAGACTCCGCATTTTTGTTTTTCTTTCCTGAGTCTTTGGGAGATATGTGCGATCTGCACCAGATAGGGTTCTCAGATAAGACTTAGTGGTTGTATATTATCACTTATCGTTTTTAAAATCAAGTAAAAAAGGAACGGTTTCCCGTTCCATTTTCACATCCGGTATCAAATGTTTTCGATCTGCCAGTCGATCGGCTCGATCCCGTTCTGCTCCAGGAAGGCGTTCGTCCTGGAAAACGGCCGGCTTCCGAAAAAGCCCCTGTATGCTGAAAGCGGACTCGGATGAGGCGCTTTAAGGATCAGGTGGCGTGGATTATGAAGCATTGCCTCCTTCGCCTGAGCCGGCTTACCCCACAGGATAAATACGATGGGCCTGTCCACCCCGTCCAGGATGCGGATCGCAGCATCCGTAAATTCTTCCCAGCCGATCCCGCGGTGTGAGAAAGCCTGGTGCGCCCTCACCGTCAGAACGGTGTTCAGAAGCAGGACGCCCTGCTTCGCCCACTTGTCCAGGCAGCCGTTGTTGGGAATATAGCATCCGCAGTCATCATGAAGTTCCTGGTAGATATTTACAAGACTGGGCGGTATCTCAACTCCGGGCCTGACCGAAAAACACAGGCCATGTGCCTGGCCGTCACCGTGGTAGGGATCCTGGCCGAGGAT